>JAIBAS010000395.1 GCA_019695075.1 Promineifilum sp.
TAGGCACGGGATTTCGATGGCGAATTCGTCCAGCAGCCGCCGCTTCAGCACAGCCGTGTCCGTCTGCGGCGGCAGCGCGGCGGCGGCCATCTGCTCGTAGCCGCCGCGGGGATAGAGCGTGGGCAGGCCGGTCAGTTCGCCGATGCCATCGATGGCCGCGCCCACCAGTTGGCGGCAGGCGGCACGCACGGCCGGCCAGTCGTGCTCGGCCTGGAAGTGAATGGCCGCGGGAACACTCAGGTAGGCCGAGTAGTCGATTGTACCCAGCCATTGCTGGTAATCGAGAAAGCGGCTGCCGTAAGACATCTCCGGCTCCGCCTCCCAGCCCCAGCCGATGACCAGCGGCTCGACCATCGGCTGCGCCTCGTGGCGGGTGTAGAGGAAGGCCGCGCCCTTGGGGCTGCTGAGCCACTTGTGGGCATTGCCGGTGTAGAAATCGGCCCCCAACGCGGTCAGGTCGAGATCGATCTGGCCGGGAGCGTGCGCGCCGTCGATGACGGTCAGGATACCCTCGGCGCGGGCGCGGGCGCAGACGGCCTCCACCGGCAGGCGCGCGGCCGTCGGCGAGGTGATGTGGCTCAGGAAGATGACCCGCGTTTGCGACGTGACTCCGGCCCATAGTTGTTCAACGACCGCCTCGGCCGGGCTGAGCGGCAAGGGCAATGACACCCGCCGGTAGTCGAACCCCTGACGCGCGCGGCGATAGCGCCACACCCGGTCGCAGGCGCCATACTCGTGGTCGGTTGTCAGCACCTCGTCGCCCGGCCCCAGTCGCAACGAATGGGCGACGACGTTGACGCCAAAGGTGGCGTTGGGGATGTAGACCAGCTCGCCGGCATCGGCGCGCAGGTAGCCGCCCAGCGCCGCCCGCGCCTCGGCCAGGTGGCCGGCCAGTTCCACGCCCAGGAATTGCACCGGCTGCCACTCCAGCCGGCGCTGCCAGGCCTGATAGGTGTCGAAGACGGCCCGCGGCGTGGCCCCAAAGGAACCGTGGTTCAGGAAGACAACGTCGGGATTGAGCAGGTAGTCGGAGCGAGAGAGGGTCATGGGCAAAGGGTTGGGTGCGCAACGGTGAAGATAAGCGCAATGATAGCGCATGCGGCCGTGCCTGGCACTTTCCGCAGTGCCTGGCACGTTCTTGCGCGCCTCCGGGAAGGTGCGACGCACTTCAGAAAGTGCGACGCACCCACCGATGCAGCCGTGCCTGGCACTTTCTTGCCCGCCTCCGGGAAGGTGCGACCACCGCGCTAGAACGGCCTGTATCATGGGTACAGGCCGCCCGCGCTCTTCTCAGACCACGATTGTGCGCCTTCTGTGCCCGGCGACTATACCCGGCGTAGGCGCGAGGCGCGGCCGGCGCGGGTACAGTTAAATTGCGTACCGCGCTCGCCGCCGCGGATGGGCCGGTAAGGAGTTCAACCGATGGAATCAAACGACGTCGAAGGGCGCTGCCGGTCCCACTTCGACCGGACGTACGGGCGTCGTGGCTATACCTTCAGCCGCTATCTGCCCGCATACCACTACGGAGCCGGGCTTGCCCAGCAACCGCGCTTCGTCGACCGGGCGTGGAGCCACATCGAGGAAGACGTTCGCCGCGACTGGGAGAGCCGCGACGCCGGGCCGTGGCCGGAGTTTCGCGATGCCGTCCGCTACGCCTGGGAAACGGGCCAGCCGAGCGTACAGCCAAATCGCACCGCGCCGACATTGAGGCCACCCCGCCCGGAAGGGCCGCACGCAGACAAACGCCATTTGTAGTCTGGGCCATCTCTTCACCAGATTGACGGGAACGTGCTCATCAGCTTACAATCAGAGTCGATTTGACCAACGCGCACGGGAGCAAGGGACATGGCCAAGAAGAAAAGCAGCGGCATTCTGGATAGCATCAGCGACTTCCTGGAAGACGCCTTCAAGGGCGCAACCCAGGGGGAGCCGGACGTGCCCGCCGGCGGCGCGCCGGAACCGGTGACGCGGCGCGTGTCGCTGATCATCCATAACCCGCGCGTGCCCGGCGCCAACAACGAGCGCCTGAACAAAGTGCTGGCCTGGAACGACCCGCGCCCCCTGCTGAAGGGCTACATGGACGACCTGCGCGAGTGCAGCCGCGGCTACGTCAATTACGACATCGTCGAGCGCCACACCGTCGACGGCTTTCCGCGCAAGGCTGATGGCTTCGTCTACACGGCCGACGCCTTCGTGGACGCCTGGCGGAAGCGCCAGGGCTTCCACCAGCCGGACGCGGTCGATTACGACGCCCTGATCGAAGAGTTCGACATGATCGCCAAGGTCAACTCCGGCGCGGTGGACGAGTTCTGGCTGTTCGCCTTCCCCTACGCCGGCTACTACGAGTCAATCATGGGCGGGCCGGGCGCGTTCTGGTGCAACGCCCCGCCGCTGACGCAGACCGCCCACGCCGCCCGCCGCTTCGTCATCATGGGCTTCAACTACCAGCGCGGCGTCGGCGAGATGCTGGAGAACTTCGGCCACCGCGCCGAGTCGATCATGAAGTACGCCTTCCGCGAGAAACGCGGCAACGATAACCTCTGGGAACGCTTCTTCCGCCACGAGTTCAAGAACCCCGGCCAGGCCGAGGTCGGCTGGATGCACTACGCGCCCAACAGCGAGCGCGACTACGACTGGGGCAACAAACGCCAGGTGCTCAGTCGCTGGCGCACGTGGCAGAACTTTCCCGATTTGCGCGGCGAGGCCCAAATGGTGGACTGCAATGATTGGGGCAACGGCGACATTCGCCTGCACCACAAGTGGTGGTTCAACCTGCTGCCGCACATCAACGGCGCGGCCGACGGCATCGCCTACAACTGGTGGAAGTACATCGTTGACCCCAACACGGTCACCTGGTAGACGGGGAGGAATGGCATGAACAATTCCGCGGTGCGCTGGATCATCATCATCGCCCTGGCCCTGGTGCTGGGGCTGCTGCTATGGTGGCTGCTGGGAGCGCGCGACGTGGGCGCGCCGGGCGAGACCGACACGCCGGACAACACGACCCAATGCCCCCAGGCCACGCCGGAGTTCTTCACCGTCGAGCCGGTGACCTCGCCGACCAGTGAACTGACGCAGGTCATCACCGTCGATCTGGGCAATGGCGAGGCCATCACCGTCACGACCGAGTCGGGCGTCTTCACTGCCCCCTTCGACACCTTCCCCAAGGAGATCGAGATCACCCTGCTGCCCAACACGACCCACAATCTGACCGTCGAGGGCAAAGTGCGCGAAGTCCAGCAGGGCGACTGCACCTACGGCGGCTACACGCTGACGACGACCACCGACCGCAATGGCGCGCCGCTGCAGATAGTGACGGGCGACTAGGGGGATAGGGATTAGGGGCTAGGGAAAGATCGCTCTTCCCCTAGCCTCTCTCAGCCCGCGGGCGCTTTGACTTGACGCGGGCTTTTTTGTGCGCTATAATGCAAACGATTGCATTGGTGCAAGAACGATGAGCAAGAAGAGCGTTCAGACCCTGGACACCATCGCCGGCCTGGCCAATGTCTCGAAATCGACGGTTTCGCGCGCATTGAACAACAGCCCCCTCATCAGTCAGGAGACGAAAGAACGCATTCAGGCCATTGCCCAAGAGCATAATCTGCGCATCAATGCCCCAGCCCGCAATCTCCGGTTGCGGCAAAGCCATACAATCGCTTTTATCGCGCCCCTTTATTACCCGGAGTTTTTCTCCGCGGAAGATTTATTTGGGCTGGAGCTTTTGAATGGCATCGGCAAAGGGCTAAGCGCCTTGCGCTACGATCTTCTCATCGTTCATGTTGACCCGGACGACACAGCCTGGGCACAAGCTTATCTAAATAGTGGGCGCGCCGATGGCTTCATCATCCTGGCCTCAAACCGTCGACGCGAGCACATAAAAACCCTGATTGAACTGGAAGCGCCCTTCATTGCCTGGGGTGTGCCCCTACCAAAATTCAACTACTGCTCCGTGACCGGTGACAATGTCATGGGGGGCACGCTGGCTACCCGCCACTTAATTCAGAGTGGCCGGCAACGTATTGCCTTTCTGGGCGGGCCGAAAGATGAACTGACTGTGCAATATCGTTTCCAGGGGTATGAAGAGACCTTGCAGGCGGCCGGCCGCAGCGTGGCCCCCGGGCTGATAGCTTATGGCGACTACACTCACGCTTCTGGTATTGCGGCCATGCAGCGTCTGCTGCACCAGTCGCCTGACCTTGATGCGGTTTTCGTCAACAGTGACCTGATGGCCATCGGAGCCATCAGCGCCATCCAGAACAGTGGCAAAAGCGTTCCAGAGGACATCGCCGTCGTCGGCTATGACGATTTGTCCATCGCTACCTATAACAATCTGCCCCTGACCACAATCCGGCAGAACTTCCATCTGGTTGGCAAACTCATGGCTCAGAGCCTGATCCAACACATCCAAACCGGCGTCGTCACCAATGTGACAACGCCGGTTGAATTGGTGATTCGACGATCAGCCTGAGTTTTTTGCATCGATCTGCAATCGATTGCATGAGAGGAAACGTTTGATGACAATCCTGACCAAAGCGAGGCAGCACCCAAAGCTCGGCCTCATTCTTCTGGCATTTATTGCTTTTGTCGCCCTCGGACTACCGGATGGCCTCCTTGGCGTTGGCTGGCCGTCGATCCGCGCCGGCTTTTCCGTTCCACTGGACGCCATCGGCATGTTTCTAATCGCGGCGACAACCGGCTACATGACCTCGAGTTTCCTGAGCGGCTTTATGGTCTCGCGCGTGGGGGTCGGCCGCGTTCTGGCCGCCAGCTGTTTCCTGACCGGATTGACGCTCATCGGCTATACGCTTGTCTCCCAATGGTGGATGATGGTCTTGCTGGGCGTGTTCGCCGGGTTAGGGGCCGGCGCCATTGATGCCGGCCTCAACACCTATGTGGCGTCCCATTTTGGCGAGGGGCTGATGCAGTGGCTTCACGCCAGTTGGGGCGTGGGGATCACCCTGGGGCCGATCATCATGACGTTCGGACTGACAGCCCTGAATACATGGCACTTCGGCTACCGGATAGTGGGCGGCTTTCAGATCGCCCTGGCGATCGCTTTTGTGGCGACCTTGTCCATGTGGGATCAGAACAACACATCGTCAGACCACAAAACGGAAAAGCGGCTGACGGATTATAAAACGCCGGTGGGGGAGACGTTGCGGCAACCGCAAGTTTGGCTGAGTGTGATGCTGTTCTTCCTCTATGTGGGCGCGGAAGCCTCGCTGGGCACGTGGACTTACACCCTACTGACCGAGTCGCGCGGGGTCAGTCTAACGCTGGCGGGGTTCTTCGCCGGTAGCTACTGGTTTACGTTTACCATCGGCCGGATCACAGCCGGGCTGTTCGCCAGCCGCGTGGGCGTCAACAAGCTGGTGCTTGGCGGGTTGGCGGGCGCGCTGCTTGGGGTTGGGCTACTGATCTGGAATCCCTCCATCATCTCCAATGTGTTGGCCGTGGCGCTCATCGGCTTATCCATCGCGCCCATCTTCCCGGCCATGATGTCCGGCACCCGTACCCGAGTGGGCAACAACCTTGCCGCCAATACGATTGGCATGCAAATCGCCGCCACGGGTTTCGGAACGGCGATCATCCCCGGCACAATGGGCGTATTGGCGCGCCAAACCTCGCTGGAGACCATTCCAATTTATCTGCTGATAGTCTATGTAGCCCTGTTGGGTTGTTACCTCTTAGCAATGCGGTGGACTCCAAAAACACAGTTCACGACGGCCCCGGTGTCAAGTGGGGACGTTATTTAACACGCCAGAAATGGGAGCATGACAAAGATGAACATGAACGCGGGAACGAAGTCAGGAACGGCCGCCGTGCCGGCGGAAACCGAAGTTTCAGAACGGGTTGAGGCGCTGCTGGAGCGGATGAGCCTCGAAGAAAAGATCGGACAGCTAACGCAGGCCAGCGGCGCGGTCTGGACGGCGGGGGAGTCGGCCGAAGACATCATCCGCAAGGGCGGGGCCGGCTCGGTGCTCTGGCTGAATGACACCAAGCGATTTAACGAACTGCAAAAGATTGCCGTGGAAGAAAGCCCGTCGGGCATCCCCGTGCTGTTCGCCCTGGATGTCATCCACGGCTACCGGACGATCTTCCCCGTGCCGCTGGCGATGGCGGCTTCCTGGGACCCGGCGGCGGCCGAGCAGGCCCAGGCCGTAGCCGCCAGAGAAGCCCGCGCCGCCGGAATCCACTGGACTTTTGGCCCGATGCTGGACATCGCCCGGGACGCCCGCTGGGGGCGCATCGTCGAAGGGGCGGGCGAAGACCCCTGCCTGGGCGCAGCCATGGCCGCCGCGCAAGTGCGCGGGTTCCAGGGCGACGACCTTTCAGACCCGGAACGGGTGCTTGCCTGCGCCAAGCACTTCGCCGGCTACGGCGCTTCGGAAGGCGGGCGCGACTATGATCCCGTCCACCTGTCTGAAGCACAACTGCGCAACGTCTATTTCCCACCCTTTCAGGCGGCGTTGAAGGCCGGTGTGGCCACCTTCATGAGCGCCTACATGGATTTGAATAACGTCCCGGCCAGCGGCAACTGCTGGCTGCTGCGCGACGTGCTGCGCGAGGAATGGGGCTTCGCGGGATTTTTGGTGAGCGATGCATTTGGCGTCGGGAACCTGGTTGTTGAGGGGTTCGCCCGTGACGGACGGGACGCTGCCCTGCGAGCATTGAAAGCCGGCGTCAACGTGGACATGGCCTCGGCAACTTACTCGGAGAACCTGGCCGGCCTGGTGGAGAGCGACCTGATCTCGGTCGGTGAGATTGATGAGATGGTACGGCCGATCCTGGCGACAAAGGTACAGATGGGGTTATTTGAACGCCCCTACGTCGATGAAACCCTGCTGGAAGAGGTGGTCGCCCGGCCGGAACACAGGCAGGCCGCGCGACTGGCCGCCCAACGCTCAATGGTGCTGCTGCGCAACGAAGGCGGGTTACTGCCACTCTCGAAAGAGCAGAAGAACATCGCCGTGATCGGCCCACTGGCCGACTCGATGGTGGCCACTGAAGGGTCGTGGATGGTCTTTGGGCACAAACCCGGCGCGGTCACGGTCTTGCAGGGGATTCGCGCCAGATTGCCGGAGGCCAACGTCGCCTACGCGCCAGGGCCAAAGATTTACCGGGATTTCCCCCATCCTTTCGGCGAATTCGACACGGCCGCGAAGGAGCCGATTCAGACGCCCGAAGCGGCCGAGGCAGCCTTCCAGACCGCGGTGGCAACCGCGCGAGGCGCGGACGTGGTGATCATGGTGCTGGGCGAAGAGGCCGACATGGCCGGGGAATTTGCCTCGCGCGGGTCGCTCGATCTACCCGGGCGGCAGGATGAGCTGCTCCAGGCTGTCACTGCTCTGGGCAAGCCGGTGGTGCTGGTGCTGTTGAACGGCCGCCCCCTGAGCATCAACTGGGCGGCCGAAAACGTGCCGGCCATTCTGGAGGCGTGGGAGCCGGGGACAGAAGGCGGTCATGCCGTCGCCGACATTCTCTTTGGGGATGTGAACCCGGGCGGCAAACTGCCCGTCTGCTTCCCGCGTAGCGGTAGCCATGCGCCGCTGTACTACGCCAGGACGCTGACCCACTTGCCGGAAAGCAGCCCGCGCTATCTGTCACGCTATTGGGATAGCCCGACTACGCCGCTCTACCCATTCGGATTTGGGCTGAGCTACACGACATTCGCGATAGCCAATCTCAAAGTATCGGCGTCACAAATCAAAGTCGGCCAGACCGTTGCCGTGACCGCGGATGTCACCAACACTGGGCCAGTCACCGGGGACGAGGTGGTTCAACTCTACATCCACCAGCAGTGGGGCAGCGACTCGCGCCCGATGCGCGAGCTAAAAGGTTTCGCGCGCGTCACCCTCCAGCCCGGCGAAACGAAACCGGTGCGCTTCTCTCTCGGCCCGGATGAGCTAAGCTACTGGAGCACAAATGCCAAGGGGTGGATTCAGGATGCCGCCGCCTTCGACATCTGGATTGGCTCCGATTCGCTGGCAACACTTCACGCGGATTTAGAAGTGATTCAATAGTTGTGGCGAACAAGTGCAGGGCATTGCCAAGATGGAGAGCAAGACCAAAAATAGACAGACACGGGCACAGATTGAAAGCATGGTGGCCCGGTCTTTTAACGGCCTGGGGCTGGCGGGCGGCGAAGATGCTGTCCTGGAGTTGAAAGATGGTTGGTTCAATGCATCTTACAAGCTCCGGCTGACTGACGGCCGCGTGGTTGTGCTCAAGATCGCGCCGCCCGAAGACGCGGAAGTCATGCTGTATGAAAAGAACATCATGGCCACCGAGGTAGCGACCATGCAGCGGGTACGGGAAAATCCGGCCATTCCCGTACCCGTGATCTACGACTTCGATGACACCCACGAGTTATGCAACGCAGACTATTTCTTCATGGAGTACGTGACCGGCGAGTGTCTTGAGCACGTGCGTGATAGCCTGTCGGCCGACACCAGAGCGTCTATCGAACGGCAAATCGGTGCAATCATCCGGGAAATCAACAGCTTTCCCGGCGTCTATTTTGGCTATGATGGGAACCCGAACCTGCGCGCGGCTACCTGGAAAGACGCCTTTATCAGGATTATCGAATCGGTGCTGGCCGACGCTGCTCGCAAACATGTGCGGTTTGACTGCGGCTATGATGAGTTGCGCGCGGCCGTCCTGAAACACGCCGCCGCCCTGGAAGAAGTCGCCACCCCCTGCCTGATCCACTGGGATGCCTGGAACCCCAACTTCTTTGTGCAAGATGATCAGATCACCGGCATCATTGACTTTGAACGGGCGCTGTGGGCCGAGCCTCTGATGGAGGCCCAGTTCAGGCAGTTCGGCGCTGGCGGCATCACCGACGCCATGCGCGGCTATGGCAAGACGGCCTTCACCCTTGCCGAAGAACAGCGTATGCACCTGTATGCCCTGCACCTGGGCCTGGTGATGCACACAGAATGCTTCTACCGCAACTACGACACCGATGACATCCTGAACTTTTCCAGGCAGTATATCGGGGCAACGATGGCGTGGCTGCAAGCCAACTGAGCGCTTACAGGCGGTGCAGCCAAAGTGGACGGTGGACAGTGGCCAGTACTGTCCACTGTTCACTGTCCACTGCCCACTGCTTCCCCCTACCACTCCGTCAGCTTCCAAATCTCCGGCTGCCAGCCGCCCGACTCCTGGCCAATCTCGGCGTAGATGGCCACGGCCGCCTTCAGGTTGCTCATGGCCTCGTCCTCGCGCCCGGCGCGGTGGAGCCAGTCGGCGCGCTGGTTCAGCAGGGCGGCCTCGCGGTGGCGGTCGCCCTGGCGCGCGCACAGGTCGATGGCCAGTTCCAGCAGTTCCAGGGCGGCGGCGATTTCCCCGGCCGCGCCGCGCAGGCGGGCCAGGTTGTTGAGCGCGGCCACACGCACGGCTGTCGCCCCGGCGCGTTCGGCCAGGGCCAGGCTCTCCTCCAGATGACGACGCGCTGCCTTCCG
>JAIBAS010000457.1 GCA_019695075.1 Promineifilum sp.
GCCCCTACGATGGGTATGGCGGCGGGTAGGGGCGGGTCTCAGACCCGCCCCTACGATGCCGACATCTGCGCCAACTCCGCCAGCTTGCGGACCGTGGTGATGCTGCGCACCGTCGCCGGCATCCCCACCGCCCGTTCCAGCCTGGTCCCGCTGAAGTTGGTGTCCGATTGCTGCGTGCGGCGCAGCCAGTAGACCTCGCGGCCGTGGACGGCGAAATCGTCGCTGTCGCTGCGGTGCGCCAGTAGCCGCGCCGTGGCCGCCTCGCCGGGCTGTGTCTTCAAAAAGGCGACCATCAGGCCGAAGGCGGCCTCGCGGTCGGCCGCCGCGAAGGGCGGCCGCGCGGCGATGGCGGTCATCTCGTCCGGCGTGCGCAGGAAGGTGGCGACCTCGAAGCCCAGCGCCGCGGCCAGATGCGCTTCGATGCGCTCCTCCAATACGGCATGCGCCCCATCGCCGTCAAACAGGACGTTGCCGCTGGCGATGTAGGTGGATACGTTCGCCAGACCCATTTCCGCGAAGAGGGCGCGCAGCCGCTCCATTTTGACCGAGCGGGTAGTGATGTTGATGGCGCGCAGCAAGGCGACGTAATGAGTCATTGGCTGTCAACTGGCGTCGGTTGCAGGCGCAGCCAGCAGCGATCGGGCCTGCGTTCGCCGCCATTCACTTAACCCACGAAAGGCCAGGAAGAGCAGGATGACGTAGAGCAGAGAGATTAACTTAACGTCCTTGGCGTAATACAGACCGATGCCGATGATGTTGACAACGATCCAGTAGTACCAGCTTTCCGTCCGTTTGCGAGCCATGAGCCACATGGCGACGAAGCTCATCACCGTGGTCAGCGCATCGAGGTAGGGAAAGGAGGCCGGCACGGGAAAGAGGCGTGGCAGCAGGTTGTGGATGTCGGCGATAAGCCACCCGGTCAGCAGCGATAGCATCAGGGTAAGCCCAACGGTGAGCAAGAGCGTGCGTCGCGGGCTGAAGTCCATGCCGATCGTTTTTCCTTCACCCTTCGGCGAGCGGCGCCACAACCACCAGCCATAGACGCTGGCTCCCAGATAGTAGATTTGCTCGATGACGTCGGAGTAGAGTTGTATCTGATAGAACAGGATCATGTATAGGAAGACGCTGACGATCCCCACCGGCCAGGTGAGAATGTTCCGCCGGGCGATGAGCCAGACCGACCAGAGGTAGAGGACGGTGCCGACAAGCTCGATGTAGCTCATCGAATAACCCAGAAGGGTGAAAGCGATGGTGTCGATGCTCAGCAGATTCATGAGTGGTCTCCGGCTAGCACGGCTTGGGCAGCAACAATATTGGCGCTGGGATTGCCATACTTCTGATACACGGCCAGGACGCCATGTACGCGCTCAATTCGTTGCGCCAAATTGCCGGAGAGCAGCAGATAGGGCACGCGGCGGCGATGCAGATCGGCCAGGACACGCTTTTGAAAGGTGGCACGATTGGCGTGACCAGAGCGATCCCACGTGTCATCATAGGGAATGTCGGTGTCGCAGACGAATACAAGGTCGTAGCGGCGCTCGGCCAGATGTGCCAGTTCGGCCAGGCGTGGCTCGACACCGCCGTGGTAGTATTGGCCGAAGACGTAGGTCGTCAGTGCGCTGGTGTCGGTAAAGAGCGTGCCGTTGGCGTTGCCCAACAGCGCCTCTTCGCGCGCCAGATGTCCTTCGGCCAGTTCGACGAGTTGAATCGGCGTCAGACGCCGTTCGTGCTGATGGGCTTCCCAATACTCGCGGCCATACTCCGGCATCCAGACAGTGTTCAGACCCCGCGCCAGCGCTTCCGCCAGAGTTGACTTGCCGGTAGACGGAGCGCCCAGGAAGACGACGTTGACCACCAGATCGCGATAGACACGGTCAGGGAGATATTGCCGCCAGCGATAGGGATCAGCACGAATGAGTGTGCCCGAAACGGGGATTTGCGTCCTGTCGGGGTCGATCAGACGGTTCACCGCGCCCAATGCCCGGCTCATGTGGTCGCCATAGAACTCACTGGAGTAGAAATGAGTGACATCGCGGATGCGCAAGTCGTCGAGAACGTAGCTCTCATGACGGCCCATTATCTCCGGAGTGTTGCCAACTTCCACCGGCCCATCCCATGCTTCGACGACGTTCACTGCGGGATAGAGATCGCGCAGCCAATCAGCGCGCACGTTGAGCGGCACGGGGGTCGTTTCCGGGCAGTCATAGATGATGACTGTGACGCGATCCATCTCTGCCAGTGCCATTTCGATCACCCGCTGGTGTCCGGCGTGAAGGGGGGCGTACTTGCCCAGGGTTAGCCCGTGGCTCATGGCTGTGTTGCCCTCTGCTACCTCGTCACCACAGCCAGCGCCAGCCCATCATACCCCTTCACGCCAACAGTCTGCACAATGGTGGCGCTGAGGCGCGGCTCGGCCGCCAGGGCCTCGTTGAAGCGGCGGACGCCCTGCACGTTGACGTCCTCGCTGTCGGGGTCGATGACCCGGCCGCGGCGGACGACGTTGTCGGCGATGATGAGCGTGCCCGGCCGCGACAGGCGCAGCGCGCCCTCCAGGTAGGTCACGTAGCCGGCTTTGTCGGCGTCGATGAAGACCAGGTCGAACGGGGCCGCGCCCTCGTCGGCCAGATGCACCAGCGACTCGGCCGCCGGCCCGACGCGCACCGTGACGCGGTCGGCCAGCCCCGCGCGGGCGATGTTGGCGCGGGCGATGTCGGCGTGGGCCGGTTGGAGTTCCAGCGTCACCATCCGGCCGCCTGTCTGCCCGATGCGGGTGGCGTACCGGCGTCGGTCCCGACTCGTCCGGTGCAGGAGCTCTGTGACTGAGGAAGGAACGCCCGTGAGTAATCCCCCCCACGGCAAGG
>JAIBAS010000482.1 GCA_019695075.1 Promineifilum sp.
TGACGCCCGACGCGCCCCCGGCCACGGCCGCCCCGTCGGCCACGCCCTCGCCCACCCCGGAGCCGTCGCCGACGCCACTCGGCCCGCAGACCATCAACGGCGTGCCCCTCAGCGTCATCGCCCCCCTGCCGCCCGAAGTCGTCGCCAACGTCCGCGCCATCTACGCCACGGGCCAGGAACTCGGCCGCGACCCCAACGCCTTCTCCAAGCTGGGCGATAGCACCCTGCTGAACCCCCACTTCCTCGGCCCCTTCGACAGCGGCGACTACAAGCTAGGCGACTTCGCCCACCTCCAACCGACCATCGACCGCTTCGCCGGCTCCTTCGAGCGCCACGGCGTCGCCGCCCGCCACGGCCTGCACTCCTGGACGGTCTTCGACCCCATGTGGGCCGATCCCGACTGGTGTGAGGCCAATGAAGACGTGCTGGCTTGCGAGATCCGCCTGCAAAACCCCAGCTTCATTTTCGTCCGCCTGGGTTCCAACGACGCCGGCTCGCCCAGCGGCTTCCGCTTCAACGTCAAGAAGGTCATCGAGTTCGCCATCGCCAACGGCGTCGTGCCCATCATCGGCACGAAGGCCGACCGCTTCGAGGGTAGCAACGAGAACAACGACATCCTGCGCGCCCTGGCCGACGAGTACGACGTGCCCCTGTGGGACTTCGACCGCCTGGCCGACACCCTCCCCGGCCGCGGCCTGGACACCGACGGCGTCCACCTCATCATCGACGAACTACCCCACGACTACACCGACCCGGCCGCCTTCCAGCGCGGCCACGCCATGCAAGACCTTTCGGCGCTGATTGTCCTCGATCAGCTCAGGCGGTCGCTGGAACCTTAAGGAAATAGGTCACCATCAGCCCCTTGCCCTTGATGTAGGCCGGCGGCTGAGCTTCAAACTCGTAACTGTCCGCCAGACAGTCGCGCACGGCCTGGGTCACCTGAATGACACCCGCCTGCCCATACGCCTCCATGCGGCTGGCGGTGTTGACCACGTCGCCCCACAGGTCATAGATAAACTTCTCGCGGCCGATCACCCCGGCCACGACCGGCCCGGTGTTGATGCCGATGCGCAGGCGCACGGGTTCGCCGTTCCACGCCGGCCGCCGCCCCACGGCAACCAGCATCTCCACGGCAAAGGCGGCCACGGCCTCGCAGTGGTCGGGTCGCGGCGTCGGCACGCCGCCGACGACCATGTAAGCGTCGCCGATGGTCTTGATCTTCTCCAGCCCGTGGCGCGCGGCCAGTTCGTCGAAATCGCTGAAGAGGTCGTTGAGGAAGTTGACAACGACGACCGGATCGGCCGTGGCGCTCAGGGGAGTGAACTCGACGATGTCGGCAAAGAGAACCGTCACGGCGTCATAGGCCTTGGCGATGGCCGCGGGGTTGCGCTTCAGTTGCGCGGCGATGGGCGCGGGCAGGATATTGAGTAGCAGCGTGTCGGCGCGACGGCGGGCGGCGTCCAGTTCTTGCAGGATGTAGACCCCCCACAGGAAAAGCATGACCGTTGCCGTGACGGTGACAAAGCCATTATAGAGGATGAGCAGCCAGTGGGGCGCTTGCGCCACCAGGGCCAGTTGTGACTCGGCGACCAGGGCCACCGCCAGGCTGGCCAGGGCCACACCCAGCACCACCAAGCTCAACCCCCGGTAGCCGCCGCTGAGATAGGCCGCCAGCGGCAGGATGATGACCCACAACAGATACCACAGGCCGCTGTCGAAGCCGCCGGTGACCAGGTGGGCCAGTAGGTTGAAGAGGATGCCGGCAATCGACATCGTCGTGCCGAAGACGAGGGCGTAGCGGGGCAACCGCAGCGCGCCGATGACCACCAGGAGGCATAGCAAGGAGTAGGCCAGGTAGATGAATGCCACCGGTCGCCAGCCGGCGGCGAAGAAGATGGCCGCCCAGCCCGACGCCAGCACAACGGTGAATCCGGCCGGGATGAAAGAGAAGGCCTTCTGCCGCCGCGTGAACTCGTCGTCATCCGGCTGCGCGATCCGGTCTTCCAGCCAGGTGATGAGCTGCATGTTCGCCAACGCCTCCCTGCCAGGCCGCCATGACGCCATCTCGCCCGGCAACGTGACGGCCGCACGCCGACCGCTTGCCTACCGCCCCGACAGTATCACGTTGCCGGGCGAATGGCCAGCGCCAAACCGCATACGGACAATTGCTCAACCTCCACGGCGAAGCCGGCCGCGGCCAGCGCCGGCCCGTCCTCGCTCATGATCCAGAAGAATTCGTCGTCCCAATCGTCGCCGGCGGCGGCGCGCACGGCATCGCGGGCGGCGGTGTCGGCGAAGCCCACGTCGCCGATGGCGATGACGCCGCCGGGCCGCAGATAGTCGTCGGCCAGCCGCCGCAGCAGGCGCAACTTGTCGGCCGCGGGCAACTCGTGGAAGACGTAGGTGGCCACGATGGCGTCGTAGGGGCGGCGGAAGTCGGCCGGATACGCCGCCAACAGGTGGGCCTGGGCGAAGTGGGCCGCGGGGGCCTTGGCGCGGGCGCGGGCCAGCATCTCGGCCGCGAAATCGACCGCCCACACGTCCGCCCCGCGGGCCAGCAGTTGCGCCGTCAGATTGCCCGTGCCCGGCCCCAGTTCCAGCAGCGTCACCCCTGGCCGCGGCCCGGCCAGGTCGATCACCCGCGCCAGCACGCGGTCGTAGCCCTCAAACGGGAAGCCCGTCTGGCCGTCCACGTCGCCGTCATAACTCGCCGCCCAGCCATCGAACAACTCTTGCTTGTCGTCCACATCCATGTCTTCCCTCTCCAAACCAGCGTGTCAGCTTCGCTCCCCTGCTCCCCTGCTCACATGCTCCCCCCCTCCCCAGCTCACCCGCTCCCCTGATCCCACGCTTCCCCG
>JAIBAS010000138.1 GCA_019695075.1 Promineifilum sp.
GTGCTTGCCCGCCCCCGGCCCCATGTCGATGACCGTGTCGGCGGCGCGGATCACGTCCAGGTCGTGCTCGACGACGAGGACGGTGTTGCCCAGGTCGCGCAGGCGGCGCAGGACGCGCAGCAGCCGCTCGGTGTCGCGCGGGTGCAGGCCGACGGTCGGTTCGTCGAAAATGTAGAGCATCCCCGTCAGCCCGGAGCCGACCAGCGACGCCAGCCGCAGCCGTTGCGCCTCGCCGGCCGAGAGCGTCGCCGAGGCCCGCGCCATCGTCAGATAGCCGACGCCGACCTCCAGCAGGCGGCCCAGGCGAGCGTTCAGGTCTTCCAGCAGCGGCGCGGCGATGCGGTGCTCGTCGGCCGAGAGCGCCGCCAGCAGGTCGCGCAGCCACGCCGCCAGCGCCGCCAGCGACATCGCGGCCACGGCCATGATCGTCTGCCCGGCGATGGTGACGGCGCGGCTCTCCGGCCGCAGGCGCTGCCCGTGGCAATCGGGGCAGACGCCCTCCACGACCTGGCCGGCCATCCGGGCGGCGTAGTCTTCGTCACCGGCGTGCTCGCCATAGCGGCGCAGCGTCGCCGTGGCCAGGCCCTCGAAGCGACCGCCGCGGACGGTGGCCGGCGGCTCTTTATCCGGGAAGTGGCGGCGGAACCAGGGACTGTCCACGCCGAAGTAGAACAAGTCGCGCGCGGCCGGGCTGTAGTCGCGGATGGGCGTGTCCAGGGTGAGGGCCAGGCCATAGTGCCGGGCGGCGGCCAGCAGCGAGTCGCCGTAGTAGGCCAACTGCGGCCCCGCCCAGCCGGCCACCGCGCCGCCGGCGAGGCTGCGTTCGGCGTCGGCCAGCCGGGCCAGGTTGGCAGTGTGGACGACGCCCAGACCGGTGCAGGTGGGGCAGGCCCCCTCCGGCTTGTTGAAGGAGAAGGCGGCCATGCCCAACTCCGGCACGGGCCGGCCGCAATGGGGGCAAGGGAAGGTCGGCGCGGCGTCGGGGTCGGTCGAGAGGCCGGCATCGTCGTCCCACTCGTCGCCGGGCAGACCGAAGGAGGGCGGCACGTCGCCACCGCAGTGGGGGCATGGCCGTCGCCCCAGCCGGGCGAAGAGGATGCGCACGTAGGTGTAGGCGTCGGTGGTCGTGCCCACAGTCGAGCGCGGGCTGTGGTTGGTCGAGGTTTGCTGGTTGAGGCTGATCGTCGCCGCCAGGCCGGTGATGCTCTCCAGCGGCGGCCGGGCCAGGCCGAAAATGAGCACGTTGACCGCCTCCAGGTATTGCCGCGCCCCCTCCAAATAGAGGATGTCGAAGGCCAGCGTCGATTTGCCGGAGCCGGACAGGCCGGTCAGGACGACGAGCTGGTTCTTGGGGATGTCTACATCAAGCCCTTGCAGGTTATGAAGACGCGCGCCACGAATGGCGATGACAGGTGGCATCGATCAGTACCTCCGGGAGACAGGTTGACCGCCGGCGACGGGGCGACGCCCCGCGCCGGCCGGCCCTGAAGGCGAAACGGTCGATTCTAGCAGGCGATAGGCAATAGAGCCATTGACTTATGCCCGCCGGTGAGTACCATGTACTCATAGGAGGGGTGGGCGCCAGGAACGCCACACTCTGCCTCGATAGGGAGCCAACACTACCGCTTGCGGCAGCGCCTATCGTTTCGTACCTCTCATCATCGCGTCGCCTGTCGCCCAATGGGCGCAGCCGTCGCCGCCCGCGTATTGCCAGTAAGGAGCACCAATCATGAAGGCGAAGCCCAACTTCCGAAACGGCGCTTGGCGCGGAGTTGTTTTCGCGCTGGCGGCGTTGTTGTTCATCCTGGGGGCGAACGCCCGGCCGGCGGCGGCGCTTACGTTCGCGCCCCTCGCCCGAACAGGCACGCTCAGCACCGGCAGCGTCCACACGTGCGCCCTGACGCCGACCGGCACAGTCGAATGCTGGGGCAAGAACAATTACGGCCAGACGGTCAACCAGACCGGCCCCTACACCCAGGTCACCACCGGCGTGCGCCACACCTGCGCCCTGACGCCGGCCGGCGCGGTCGAGTGCTGGGGGTCCCAATACGACAGCCAACCCGGCCCCTACATCCAGGTCAGCGCCGGTTACTTCTACACCTGCGCCCTGACGCCGGCCGGCGCGGTCAAGTGCTGGGGCGACAACTTCGACGGCGCGGCCGACGACCAGACCGGCCCCTATACGCAGATCAGCGCCGGCTATGACCACACCTGCGCCCTGACACCGTCTGGCGCGGTCGAATGCTGGGGCCGGAACAATTACGGCCAGACGGACACTCCGCCCGGAACTTACACTCAGATAGCCAGCGGCGGTTACCACACCTGTGCCCTGACATCGTCCGGCGCGCTCGAGTGCTGGGGACGCAACGACGAGGGCCAGGCGCCTCACCAGGCCGGCCCCTATACCGATGTTGATACCGGCGCATCCCACACCTGTGTCCTGACAACGTCCGGCGCGGTCGAGTGCTGGGGCCGCAACGACGACGGCCAGGCGGAAGGCCGGCCCGGCGTCTACATCCAGGTCAGCACGGGCCTTTACTACACCTGCGCCCTGACGCCGGCCGGCGCGGTCGAGTGCTGGGGACGCAACGACGATGGCCAGGCCGAGAGCCAGACCGGCCCCTTTGGCCACTACCGGCCGCTGCTCAGGACGGAGATCATCAGCGCCGGCGACGCCCACACGTGCGCGCTGACGCCGGTTGGCGCGGTCGAATGCTGGGGCCAGGCCGAGTTCGGCGAGACGGAGAGCCAGCGCGGCCCCTTGCGCCAGGTCAGCGCCGGCCCCAACCATACCTGTGCCCTGACCCCAACCGGCGCGGTCGACTGCTGGGGCCACAACGATTACGGCCAGGCGAATGACCAGCCCGGCCCCTACGTCCAGGTCACGACCGGCTACAACCACACCTGCGCCCTGGCCCCAACCGGCGCGGTCGATTGCTGGGGCCGCAATAACGAGGGCCAGACGGCCAGCCAGCTCGGCCCTTACACGCAGATCAGCGCCAGCTATGACCATACCTGCGCCCTGACGCCAAGCGGCGCGGTTGACTGCTGGGGTGGGGGCGGCGACAAGGACAAACCCGGCCCCTATGTCGAGGTCAACGCCGGCCCATACCACACCTGCGCCCTGACGCCAAGCGGCGCGGCCGACTGCTGGGGCTACAACGAATCCGGCCAGGCCAACGACCAGCCCGGCCCCTACACGCAGATCAGCACCGGCTATGATCACACCTGCGCCCTGACGCCGGGCGGCGCGGTCGATTGCTGGGGCGATGACTCCTACGACCAGTCCGCCGACCAGCCCGGCCCCTATAGCCAGCTCAGCGCCGGCGACATGCACACCTGCGCCCTGACCCTGGCCGGCGCGGTCGATTGCTGGGGCGACAACGAATCCGGCCAGGCGAATGACCAGCCCGGCCCCTTCGGCCCCTACCGGCCGCCAATCCCCGTGGGGATCCTCAGCGCCGGCAATAACTACACCTGCGCCCTGACGCCGGCCGGCGCGCTTGAGTGCTGGCGACCCAACGATGGCGGCCGGGTGGAACGCCTGTCCGGCCCTTACACCCAGGTCTCGGTCGGCGACGACGACCACGCCTGTGCCCTGACGCCGGTGAGCGCCGTCGACTGCTGGGGCAGAAACAATCTTGACCAGGCCGTCGACCAGCCCGGCCCCTACAGCCAGATCAGCGCCGGTGGCGACAACACCTGCGCCCTGACGCCATCCGGCGCGGCCGAGTGCTGGGGCGCTAACTCCGCCGGTCAATCGGATGGCCGGCCCGGCCCCTTCACCCAGCTCAGCCTTGGCGAATATAACTGCGCCCTGACGCCGGCCGGCGCGGCCCACTGCTGGCTCGGCAACGAGGACAACATCCGGCCCGGCCCCTATATCCAGATCAGCGCCAGCTACGACCACACCTGTGCCCTGACGCCGGCCGGCGCGGCCGACTGCTGGGGCGACAACACCTACGGCCGGGCCGCCGACCAGCCCGGCCCCTATACGCAGGTTAGCGCCGGCGCGCACCACACCTGCGCCCTGACGCCGGCCGGCGCGGCCGAGTGCTGGGGCGATAATGCCTCCGGCCAGGCGGCTAATCAGCCCGGCCCTTACATCCAGATCATGGCCGGCGGCGGGCACACGTGCGCGCTGACACCGGCGGGCGCCATCGACTGCTGGGGCAAGAACGACGATGGCCAGGTGGTCAACCACCCTGGCCCCTTTGGCCCCCACCTGCCGCTCGCCCTGCCGGAGGTCGTCAGCGGCGGCAATGGCCACACGTGCAGCCTGACGCCGGCGGGCGCGGCCGACTGCTGGGGCGACAACACCTACGGCCAGGCAACCGACCAACCCGGCCCCTTTACCCAGGTCAGCACCGGCGCCCGGTATAGCTGCGCGCTGACGCCCGCCGGCGCGGTGGACTGTTGGGGCGACAACTCCTCCGGCCAGGCCGTCGACAGGGCCGGCCCCTATACCCAGATGATCGCCGGCCAGTTCCATGCCTGCGCCCTGACGCCGGCCGGCGCGGCCGACTGCTGGGGCCGGAATGTCGAAGGCCAGGCGGTCAACCAGCCCGGCCCCTACACCCAGCTCAGCGCCGGCCCATTCCATACCTGCGGCCTGACGCCGGCCGGCGGAGTTGAGTGCTGGGGCTTCAACGGCCATGGCCAGGCAACCAACCAACCCGGCCCCTATACCCAGCTCAGCGCCGGCACGGCCCACACCTGTGGTCTAACGCCAACCGGCGCGGTCGAGTGCTGGGGCTTCAATGGCGATGGCCAGGCAACCAGCCAATTTGGCCCTTACAGCCAGGTGAGCGCCGGCGACGCCCACACCTGCGCCCTGAGACTGAGCGGCGCGGCCGACTGCTGGGGCAACAACTACGCCGGTCAGGCGGGCGACCAGCCTGGCCCCTTTGTGCAGCTTGGCGCGGGCCTCGATCACACCTGCGCCCTCACCCGGGCCGGCGCGGTTGAATGCTGGGGTCTCAATGACCAGGGCCAGGCAGCCAACCAGAGCGGTCTCCATGGCTTCTACCGGCCGCCGGCCCGGCCGCAGATCGTCAGCGCCGGCCCCAGCCATACCTGTGCCCTGCGGCCAACCGGCGCGGTCGATTGCTGGGGCGACAACACCTTCGGCCAGGCGGCCGACCAATCCGGCCCCTACATTCAGGTCAGCAGCAGTGCGTCCCACACCTGCGCCCTGACCCCAACTGGCGCAGTGGACTGTTGGGGCGACAACGACAGCGGTCAGTCGGTCGACCAGTCCGGCCCCTACAGCCAGGTCAGCAGCGGTCTATACCACACCTGCGCCCTCTCGCCCGCCGGCGCGATCACCTGCTGGGGCGACCTGCCGACCGAGCGGCCCGGCCCCTATATCCGGGTCGAAGCCGGCGCCGAGTTCACTTGTGGCCTGCGCCCGGCCGGCGGGCTGGACTGTTGGGGCTGGGAGAATTATCACCAACCCGGGCCATTTGTCGCCATTCGCGTCCACGACTATGTCGTCTGCGGCCTGCTGTTCAGCGGCGCAATCGACTGCTGGGGCTCACCCGCCTTTCTCCAACTGGCCATCCAACCCGGCCCGTTCACTCAGTTGAGTGTTGGCAGCAACCGCCCCGACGGCGGCCACGTCTGCGGCCTGACGCCGGGCGGGGCAGCCGACTGTTGGGGCGACAACGACTACGGCCAGGCCGCCGACCGGCCCGGCCCCTACACCCAGGTCAGCCCCGGCGGGGCCCACACCTGCGCCCTGACGCCGAGCGGGGCGATCGACTGTTGGGGCGACAACCGCGCCGGCCAGGCCGCCGGCCAGACCGGCCCCTATGGCCCCTATGTGCCGTCAACAACCATCACCACCGCCCCGCCAAACCCGGACATGAGCAACGCCCCGACTTTCCGCTTCACCAGCCCCGACGCGGCGGCAACGTTTGAGTGCCGGCTGGACGGCGGCGCGTGGGCCGTCTGCGCCAGCCCGAAGAGCTACAGCCATCTGGCCCTTGGCGAGCATACCTTCCGCGTCCGCGCCGTCAGCCCGCCCGGCAACCCGGACACGACGCCGGCCAGCCACACCTGGACGATCGCGCCGGCCAAGGTCTACCTGAGCGTGACGATGGCAGGCAAGCACTAAAGTGGCGCGATTCTCCCGAATCGCCCGCCAACAAAGCAACGTGGCGCGATTCTCCCGAATCGCGCCATACCAGTAAGGAGCACCAATCATGAAGGCAAAGCCAGACCTGCCAAGCAGCGCTCGGCGCGGGGTTGTTTTCGCGCTGGCGGCGTTGCTGTTCATCCTGGCGGCGCGCGCTCAGCCGGCGGCGGCCGCCACTTACGCCCCTACCGGAGCGACGGAGATCCTCAGCGCCGGCCCTGACCACACGTGCGCCCTGACGCCGGCCGGCACGGTCGAATGCTGGGGCAGCGACGAATTTGGCCAGGCGACCGACCAGTTCGGCCCCTACACCCAGCTAAGTGCCGGCGGCTCCCACATCTGTGGCCTACGGCCGACCGGCACGGTTGAGTGCTGGGGACGCAACGATTACGGCCAGGCGCATTACCACCCCGGCCCCTACACGCAGGTCGCGGTCGGCTATAACCATACTTGCGCCCTGACGCCAGGCGGCGCGGTCGAGTGCTGGGGCAGGAGCAACGAAGGTCAGACAGCCAGCCAACCCGGCCCTTACACGCAGGTCAGCGCCAGCTATAACCACACCTGCGCCCTGCGGCCGTCCGGCGCGCTCGATTGTTGGGGTGACGCCGGCACCACGAACAAACCCGGCCCCTACATCGCGGTCAACACCGGCCCATACCACACCTGCGCCTTGACACCAAGCGGCGCGGCCGACTGCTGGGGCTACAACGAATCCGGCCAGGCCAACGACCAGCCCGGCCCCTACACACAGATCAGCACCGGCTATGATCACACCTGTGCCCTGACGCCGGGCGGCGCGGTCGATTGCTGGGGCGATGACTCCTACGACCAGGCCGCCGACCGGCCCGGCCCCTATAGCCAGCTCAGCGCCGGCGACATGCACACCTGCGCCCTGACCCTGGCCGGCGCGGTCGAGTGCTGGGGCGACAACGAATCCGGCCAGGCGGACGGACGGCCCGGCCCCTTCGGCCCCTATCGGGCGCCGGCCCCAATGCTGATTATCAGCGCCGGCGGCAACCACACCTGCGGCGCGAGACCAGACGGCGCGATCGACTGCTGGGGCCGGAACATTAAGGGTGAGGCCGTCGATCAGCCCGGCCCCTACGTCGAGGTGAGCGCCGGTGACGCCTTCACCTGCGCCCTGAAGCCGAACGGCGCGGTGGACTGTTGGGGCTGGAACAACTTTGGCCAGGCGACCGGCCAGCCCGGCCCCTACACCCAGATCAGCGCCGGCGACGCCCACATGTGCGCCCTGACGCCGGCCGGCGCGGCCGAGTGTTGGGGCTACAACAGCGCCGGCCAGGCCACCAACCAACCCGGCCCCTACACCCAGATCAGCGCCGGTGTCGCCCACACGTGCGCTCTGAGGCTGTCCGGCGCGATTGACTGCTGGGGCGGCAACGGCAATGGCCAGGCGACCGACCAGCCCGGCCCCTACATCCAGGTGCGCGCCGGCAGCTACCACACCTGCGCCCTGACGCCGAGCGGCGGAGTCCATTGCTGGGGCTTCAACGACGACGGCCAGGCGGCCGATCGAGTCGGCCCCTACGTCCAGATTAGCGCCGGCTTTGACCACACCTGTGCCCTGCGACCGAGCGGCGCGCTCAACTGCTGGGGGGCCAGCAGCCTCGGCCAGCCGGTCAACCAGCCCGGGCCCTACTCCCAGATAACCACTGGCGATTCCCACACCTGCGCCCTGACGCCCTCCGGCGCGGCCGACTGCTGGGGCTTCAACGACGACGGGCAGGCGGTCGGCCAGCCCGGCCCTTTTGGCCCCTACCGGCCGCCGCGCACCCCGGCGATCTTCAGTGTCGGTTACCATCATAACTGCGCCCTAACAGCTGACGGCGCGGTCGACTGCTGGGGCAACAACATCTTTGGCCAGGCGGCCGGCCAGCCCGGCCCCTATATCGAAGTGAGCGCTGGTGAGGAGCACACCTGCGCTCTGACGCCAACCGGCGCGGCTGACTGCTGGGGCTACAGCTCCTACGGCGAGGCGACCGACCAGCCCGGCCCCTACATCCAGATCAGCACCGGCGCATATCACACTTGCGGCCTGACGCCGGCCGGCGCAATCGAGTGCTGGGGCGCCAATTATTACGATCAGGTCGTTGACCAGCCCGGCCCCTACATCCAGATCAGCGCCCGCCAGTTCCACACCTGTGCCCTGACGCCGGCCGGCGCGGTCGATTGTTGGGGCAACAATGGCAACGGCCAGGCGACCAACCAGCCTGGCCCCTACACCCAGATCAGCACCGGCGCGCTCTTCACCTGTGCCCTAACGCCAACTGGCGCGGTTGACTGCTGGGGCGACAACATCCACGGCCAGGCGCTTGACCAGGCCGGTCCTTATATTGACGTCAGCGCCGGCAACTATCATGCCTGCGCCCTGACGCCAACCGGCGCGGCCGACTGCTGGGGCCGCAACAACGATGACCAAGCAGACGGTCAGCCCGGCCCCTACACGCAGGTCAGCCTCGGAATGAGCCATACCTGCGGCCTGACCCCAACCGGCGCGGCCGACTGCTGGGGCGACAACGTCTACGGCCAGGCCGACGACCGGCCCGGCCCCTTTGGCCCTTACGTGCCGGCGACATCCATCACCGCCGCCCCGCCACCACTGGACAGGAGCAATGCGCCTTCGTTCCGCTTCACCAGCCCCGACGCGGCGGCGAGCTTCGAGTGCCGGCTGGACGGCGAAACATGGGCCGCCTGCGCCTCGCCCAAGGGTTACACCGGCCTGGGCGATGGTAGCCACGCCTTTGAAGCACGCGCCGTCAGCCCGCCCGGCAACCCGGACACGACGCCGGCCGGCCACACCTGGACCATCGATACCACGCCGCCGGAGACAACCATCACCGGCGGCCCGCCGAACCCGACCACCAGCACCGACGCCGCCTTCACCTTCAGCAGCAACGAGGCCGGCGGTGGATTCCAGTGCCAATTGGACGGTGGCGCATGGGCGGCCTGTGACAGCGGCTCCAAGAGCTACGCCGGCCTCAACGTGGGCCAGCACACCTTCCAGACGCGAGCCATCGACGCGGCCGGCAATGTTGACCCGTCGCCGGCCAGCCACACCTGGACGATCATGCCGGTGAGCACGACCGCCAAGGTCTACCTGAGCGTGACAATGGCGGGCAAGCACTAACGTGGCGCGATTCTCCCGAATCGCCCGCTAACAGAGCAATGTGGCGCGATTCTCCCGAATCGCCCGCTAACGCCCCGACGCAGCGCGATTCGGGCGAATCGCGCCACGGAGGTTCCAGCTGCGCTCGCCGCCCACGCGGATGTCGCGCCGGCGAAAGAGGAACCAGGC
>JAIBAS010000472.1 GCA_019695075.1 Promineifilum sp.
TCGGCGTCGTAGCGGATGATCTTCCCGAAGGGGATGCTGCTGCGCCCGTGGACCTGCGCCAGCCCCGTGATGCCGGGCAGCACTTCCAGGCGGGCATGCTGCCAGAGTTGGTACTCGTCCACTTCCCAGGCCAAGTTGGGTCGCGGGCCGATGATGCTCATCTCGCCCTTCAGCACGTTGAGGATCTGGGGCAGTTCGTCCAGGCTGGTCAGGCGCAGGAAGCGGCCCACGCGTGTGATCTGAGAGGCGCTGGCTGGCTTGAAGGCGCCGCCGGTGTTGGCCTGGGTCTGCCCTTTGACGAAGGCGCGCATGTAGGCCTGATGGTGGCTTTGATCCACGTTGGCCTGCATCGTGCGGAACTTGTACATCTTGAAGCGCCGGCCGCCCTTGCCCACCCGCTCCTGGACAAAGAAGATCGGCCCCGGTGAATCCCAGGCGACGGCCAGGGCTGAGAGCAGCATCAGCGGCAGGGCCGCCGGCAGGCAGCCCACGCAGATCAGCAGGTCAAGCAGGCGCTTGCCCGCTTGGTACTCCGGGTGCTCGGGAGTGACCGTCGCCCGCCGGATGATCTCCAGATCGGAGGCGGGGGCGTCAAACTCGCTGTCAGCGCGATTGAGAATCACTACGTTCATTGGCGCCCTCTGTCAGGGGCCCGCCGTCGAAGGCCAGCGGCGTCGGGTGCGCCAGCCGCGGCGTGGGCTCTTCGGCTTCCATGGTCTGGACGGCGTGCTCCACCAGGCCGTCAAAGGTCGTCAGCTCCCGGGTGAGCGAGGCCGCGCCCACCTTGAGGGATATGCCCGTGCGCTCGGTCACCACCTTCTTCAGCCGGCCCAGCAGGCCGGGCAGCTTGTCCGGCGTCATCTCGGGCAGCAGCAGCAGGAAGTGGTCGCGGCGGCGGGCCACGATGTTGTAGTCGTCCAGCTCGTCGCTCAGCACCTTGGCGATGCCGGCCTGCACGTACTGCTTGACCATCGCCTGCTGAGCCTCCTGGATCATGCGGTTCAGGGCCACCTCCACCGAGGCCTCGTCCGCCTTCAGCGCCACCAGCATCAGCGGCCGGTGGTGGGCCCGGGCGCGCTGCACCTCGCGGTAGATCTCGCCCTGCCGGGTGCGCCGCTCGGTGAAGTGCCCGAGCGTGATGTTGACCACCGAGTGCTCAAAATCGTTCACCCCCTGGCTGACGCGGTGGGCCAGCCACAGGGTGACGAGGATGGCCACCACCGGGGTCACCAGCAGGGGCAGCCCCACGTCCAGGCCATTCCCCAGCCAGGCTTCCAGCGCCAGGAACAGGCCGGTCATCGCTGCCATCAGCAGAGCGGTTCGGGCGTAGTTCATCGTGGTCTCTTTCTCTGGAAAGCGCTTCTGGCGGCAGGATCTGGACAGCGCGCCGAACCGAATCAAGTCTTGCCTGACGGCGAAACGAGGGCATAGATCCAGCGATGAGCGACGGCAAGCAGACCCAGGACGTGCAGAAGGACCCCGCGACGGCGCCGGCCGACGCGGCGAAGCCGGCACCCGCCCGTCCCTCGGCCGAGGTCGGCGGCCCCAACGACACGCGCGTCCGGGTCGACGGGGTCCCGCTCGACGTCAACGTGGCGCTGCCCTCGGGCACCGCGCGGAACACGCCGCTCGTGGTGCTCATGCACGGCTGGGGCGGCAAGAAGTCCGGCGCCGACGAGATGACCGGGTGGGCGCGGCGCGGCTACTCCGTGCTCAGCTACACCGCCCGCGGCTGGTTCGGGTCGTGCGGCAAGCTGAACAGCACGACGAACCTGCTCGCGATCGATCCCGCCGGCTGCGCGAAGGGGTACACCCACCTCGCCGACGCGCGGTATGAGATCCGCGACACCCAGAACCTCGTGGGCCTGCTCGTGGATTCGGGCTTCGCCAATCCGGCGAAGATCGGCTTCACCGGCGGCTCCTACGGCGGCGGCCAGTCGGTCATGCTCGCGGTGCTGGGTCAGCAGCAGATGCGCCCCGACGGCAAGCTCCTGCAGTGGTTCAGCCCCGGCGGCACGCCGATCCAGCCCGCCGCGGCCGCCCCGTTCATCCCGTGGACCGACCTCGGCTACTCGCTCGTGCCCAACGGCGCCACGCTCGACTACGCGATCCGTCCTCTCACCGCCGACCTCTCGCCGCTGGGGATCCAGAAGCAGAGCTTCGTCGGCGGCCTCTACGCCGTCACCGGCAACGGCGCGAACCTCGCGCCGCCCGGCACGGACCCGACGGCCGACCTCACCCGCTGGAACAGCCTCTTCAACCGGGGCGAGCCGTATGGGAAGGCCGCGGCCGCGGCCGGCCGCGAGCTGGCCACGTTCCACTCCGGCTACGGCATCCTCGACAAGGTGATCAAGGCCGGTCCGCCGGTCGGCCTGACCTCGGCCCCGCCGATCCCCACCTTGATCATCAACGGCTGGACCGACGACCTGTTCCCCGCCGACGAGGCGACGCGGTGGGTCAACCGGATGCGCCAGAAGTACCCGAAGGTGCCCGTCAAGCAGATGTTCCTCGACGTCGGCCACATGCGCGGCCAGAACAAGCCGGGCGACACGGCGCGCTGGCAGGCCGCCGTGCGCGCCTGGTTCGACTACTACGTCAAGGGCGGCGCTCCCAAGCCGGCCGCCAACGTGACCGCGATGGGGCCGGTCGTGATCGACAACGCCACGGCGACGAGGGTCCAAACGGTCGGGCCGAAACTCAGAACGACGCTGGTGGGTCACTCGGTCAGCCCCGTCTACCGATTGGTGACCTTCTCCAAAGGCCAGTCAGCGGCCGGCGTGATGAAATACTCCAACGGAACGGCGACCACTCCGACAACCTACATCTACTTCATGCTGTACCTGCAAACCA
>JAIBAS010000392.1 GCA_019695075.1 Promineifilum sp.
CAGCGCCGGCCGCCACCCCAACAGTGCCAGCCGCCCAGCCCGTGGCCGGCCCCGACAGCGAGGAGATTCCGACCAGCCGCCTGCGCCAGGCCATTGGCCGGCGCATGACTGAGAGCAAGACCACCGTGCCGCACTTCTACGTCACCACGGAGATCGACATGGGCGCGGTGCTGGCGCTGCGCAAGCAGATCAACGAGACGTTGCCGGAGGACAGCCGTGTGACGGTCAACGACCTGATCGTCAAGGCCGCGGCCCTGGCCCTGCGCGACTTCCCCAACCTGAACGCCGCCTTTGCCGGCGACAAGATCATCCGCCACAAGAGCATCAACATCGGCTCGGCCGTCGCCGTCGAGGGCGGGTTGTTGACCGTTGTGCAAAAGAACACCGACACGTCCACGCTGTCGAAGATCGCCGGCGACAACCGGAGCATGATTGCCCGCGCCCGCGCGGGCAAAGTCAAGCCCGACGATGTCGAAGGCGGCACGTTCACGGTCAGTAACCTGGGCGCTTTCGATGTCGATCACTTCATCGCCATCATCAACCCGCCCGACGCGGCTATCCTGGCCGTCGGCTCGGCGCGCGAGGTGCCGGTAGTGGTCGGTGGCCAGTTGGCTGTGGGCACGCGCATGAAGGCGACCATCTCGGCCGACCACCGCGTTACGGACGGGGCCGAAGCGGCCAAGTTCATGCAGCGGCTCAAGACGCTGCTGGAGCAGCCGATGCGCTTGCTGGTCTAGGCGTGGTCGGGTTGTCCCCCGGTAAGGCTGCCCATAAACGGCAAATCGGCTATACTAGGTGGGAGCAGAAATGACCACAGCGAAGACGGGGAGGTAGTATGACCCTGATTCTTGTCATTGACGATGACGACCTGGTATCGCGCACCCTTCAGCGGGCGCTCAAGCACTATGACTATCAGGTCATGACCGCCAGCAGCGGCATCGAAGGCTTGCAGTTGGCGCGGCGTCACCGGCCCGATTTGTTCATCCTCGACATCATGATGCCCGGCGTTGACGGCTACCAGGTCTGCCGGCAGATTCGCGGCGATCCCTTGCTGCAAGACGCGCCAGTCCTCTTCCTGACGGCCAAGGCCAAGGACGAGGACAAGATCGAGGGCTTCCGCGCCGGCGGCGACGACTATCTGGTCAAGCCTTTCAACATGCAGGAGTTGGAATTGCGCGTCAAGGCCATCCTGCGGCGCGCCGGCCCGGAGAAGATCGAGCCAGAGGCCACCGTCAACGAGGTTGTCGTCGGCGACGTCGTCCTCGATTGCCGCACCTTCAGGGTGACCACGCCTTACCAGATCGTTCTGCTGACCAACGTCCAGTTCGATTTGCTCTACCACCTGATGAGCCACGCCGACCAGGTCTTCAATAGCCAGCAGCTCCTGCAAGATGTCTGGGATTACCCACGCGATACGGGCAGCCCGGAACTTGTCCGCGCCCATATCAAGAATCTGCGCGAGAAGATCGAGCCGTCCCCCAGCGACCCCATCTACATCAAGACCATCCAGGGGCATGGCTACTCCTTCTCCTCCGAGGCCACGCGTGGATAGGCAGCCGATCACGGATGTCGAGCGGCGGCCCGGCCGCCCACCGCCGGCCGAGAGCCAGGGCGCGATCACCCCGTCCCCGACGGCCGACGCCGTCACCTTTCCGCGCGTCCCCTTCACGCCCAGCGAACCGGCCCTGCCAACGCGCATCCTCGTCGTCGATGACGAGATCGAGATCGCCGAGTCGCTGGCCGACTTCCTCATTCGCAAAGAAGGCTACCAGGTCAAAATCACCCACGACGGCCAGCAGGCCATCGCCTATCTGGAGAGCACGGTCGGTACGAAGGCCGAGGTCGACCTCGTCCTGCTGGACATGCGTATGCCCGGCCTTTCCGGCCTGGAAGTCCTCGACCGGATTCGGCGGCACCCCGACATGCGTTACACGCGCGTGGTGCTGTTGACGGCCGCGGCCAGCAACGACGAGAAGGTGCAGGCCCTCTCGGCCGGGGCCGACGACTACATCACCAAGCCCTACTACATGCAGGAGTTGCTGGCGCGGGTCAAGACCATTCTGCGCACGCAGCAGTTGGAGAAGCAACTCCACCGCCAGAGCAGCCAGTTGGCCGCGCTCAACCGCATCAGCCAGGCCGTCGCCGCCACACTGGAGACCAGCCAGGTCTACGCCACGGCCGTGCGCGGCGTCGATGCCATTCTGGGCGTCGAACTGGCCGCGGTGCTCATCGTCGAGAGCGGCAAGCTCCATTGCCAGCACGTGCGCCACTACAAGGGCGCTATCCCCGCCCACATCTTCCCCTCGGCCGACAAGGGGCAGGGCATCCTCGGTCTGACGTGGAGCGAGCAGGCGACGATGTGCCTCAACCATGCCGATACGGATGCGCGCTTCGACGCCACGCGCGACTCGCCCATCGGCTACACCGTCCACTCGATGGTAGCCACGCCGCTGACCGTGCGCGGCCGGCCGGTGGGCGTGCTGGCGGCCTACAACAAGCGCGACGGCGAATTCAGCGACGTCGACGTTGACCTCTTTTCCTCCCTGGCCAGTTCCATCAGCGAGGCCATCGAGAACGCCTGGCTCTTCCAGCGCGTGCGCCAGCGCCACCAAGAACTGCTGGAAGGGCGCAATACGCTTCAGGCCCTGATCGACGGCATCCCCAACCCCATCTACACCATCAGCGACGAGTGGAAGCTGGTCGCCGTCAACAAAAGCAAAGCCGACCAACTGGGCGAGACGCCGGAGGCGCTGAGCGGCCGTATCTGCTTCCGCGTCTTCTATGGCCGGCAGCAGCCCTGCGAGCATTGCGCCGTGGCCCTGACGCTGGCCGACAAGACCGAGCAGCACTGGCCCGTGCGCTGGCTGGGCGAGGATCATCTGCCGCGCGAATGGGCGGTCAGCGCCTACCCCATCCCCGGCAAGCAGGTTAGTTCGGCCCGTGCCGTCATCGTCTGGCAAGACCGGACGGAAGAGCGGCGGCTGGAAAGCTCGCTCATGCAGGCCGGCAAGCTGGCCGCCATCGGCCAACTGGCCGCCGGCGTCGCCCACGAGATCAATAACCCCCTGACGGCCATTAACGCCAACGCCCAGATGCTGAAGATGGTCATGCCCGTTGAGGACGAGAATTTCGAGTCGGTCGATCTCATCGTCCGCGCCGGGGAACGGGCGGCCAAGGTCGTGCGCGGCCTGCTCGACTTCGCCCGCCAGGAGCAGTACGCCTTCAACGCCGGCGACCTGAATGAGTCGGTGCGCGAGGCGCTTGACCTGGTTAATTACCAACTTCAGTCGGCCAAGATCACTGTTGTGCGCGACCTCGATGCTGGCCTGCCGCCCATCGTCGCCAGTTGGGAGCACCTCAAGAGCGTCTGGCTGAACCTGCTGCTCAACGCCCGCGACGCCCTGCTGCACAACAACAGTGACCGCCAACTGGAACTGAGCACGCGCTGGAGCCGGGAGAGCCAGACCGTGCAGGTCGTCTTGCACGACAACGGCAAGGGCATGACCGAAGCTGAGACGGCCCACATCTTTGAGCCGTTCTACACCACCAAAGGCCCCGGCCAGGGCACCGGCCTGGGCCTGGCCACCTGCCACCGCATCGTCGAGCAGCACAGCGGCGAGATCACCGTGGCCAGCAAGGTAAATGAGGGGACTACATTTCTGATTACCCTGCCCATCCAGCGCCCCGATAGCAGCGCTTCCGGTCTGCGACTCTAGCTCGCCGGCGCGGCCAGGCAGCGGCCAGCCCTGTGATCATCATGGCGACATTATCGCTCGATTCCAGTTCCCAATCTTCTTCCCGAATGGACAAGAACCACGACAGCGAGAGTGACATCAACGTCGGCGACCTGCTGCGGCTGGCGCTGCCACTGGACACGCGCCTGGTTGGCAACAACGCCGAGCCGCGCCATTATGTCAACTGGGTAGCCGCTCTGGTTGACTGGGCCAACGTCGAAGAGCAGGTGCAGCCCAACGACCTCGCCCTCATTCCGGCCACGCTGCAACGGCAGTTGGCGGACGCCGGCGCGTCGGACTTGCTGCGACCGCTGGCCGACTTGCCGGTGGCCGCCCTGCTCTTCTTCGACCCCATCGGCGCGGAACTGGAGGCCGCGCTGAACACCCTCCGGCTAACCGCCCTGCTCGCGCCGCCCAAGTCTTCCCTGCGCGACATCCACGAGTCGGTCGCTCTGCTCCTCGTCGATCGGCAGAAGGCCACCAGCGAGCGGGCTTTGCAGCTCTATCGCCAGCTATCGACCATGTCACGCGAGGGATTGGGGCTACAGGCGATGACCGAGATCATGAGCAACCTGACCGGCAACACCGTGGCCGTCCAGGACAAGCGGCTGGAGGTGAACGCCATTAGCTGGTCCAGCACCCTGACGCCCGAACTCCGCGAGGCGGTGGTTGCCGCTCTGGAGCAGCGCGAGGGGCTGCCGCCGGTGCTGCGCAACCGCAAAGCCGCGGCCAAGGCCCGCCAGAGTGTCTGGCAAATGGTCTTGCCCATCGAAAACCTCGGCCGCCTCATCAGCCCGATCATCTCCGGCGACCGGGCGCGCGGCTATTTGTCGGTCATCGGCCCGGCGGCCGAACTGGACATGTTCGACAGCCTGACCGTCGAGCACGGCGCGGCCGCCTGCGCTCTGGAGATGGCCAAAGCCAAGGCCGTCAGCGAGGCCAAGAAGGCCCTGCGCGGTGACTTTCTGGAAGGTCTGCTGGCCGGGACGATGCCGGCCAAGGAGATCGAGCGGCTGGAAGGGCGGCTCGACCACAACACGCGCGAGCCGCATGCCGTCATGGTCTTCGGCTGGCTGACGCCCGACATCAGTCTGCGCCGGCTGGAAACGTCCGTCCACTGGGTGCTGTCTAACCACCCCCGCCCGGCGCTGGCCCACATCTATGGCAACCAACATCTGGTTGTCTTCCAGGCGTTGAAGAACGCCGAGGACATGGAGAGCGCCCACCAGCTCGGCCGGCGCATCCATGAGCAGATTGAGGCCGAGTTCCCCGGCGCGCAACTCATCGGCGGCATCAGCGGCCCGGCGCGCGCCCTGACCGACTGGCCGGCGAGTTACGACCAGGCCCTGCAGGCGATGCAACTCGGCCAGCGGCTCAAGCTGACCAACCAGTTCGTGCAGTTCAGCAGCCTGGGCATTTACCGGCTGCTCTACGGTCTGGAGAACCTGCCGGAGGTGCGCCGCTTTGCCGAGGACATCATGCGCCCGCTGGCCGAGTATGACGAGCAGAATCGCGGCAGCCTGGTGAAGACCGTCGAGGCCTACTTCAGCCACCACGGCAACATCAGCCAGACGGCCGAATCGCTCTTTGTCCACCGCAACACTCTGCTCTACCGCATGGAGCGCATCCAGGAATTGACCGGCCTACAACTCGACCAGGCCAACATGCGCCTGGCGCTGCACCTGGCTCTGCGCCTATGGCAATTGCGCCCGGAGAACGAGTCCGACGCCGGCCAGTTGTAGAGAGTGTACAACCGGCCAACAACCCGATTCTGCCAAGTTGACCGTATCGCCCGGCCGCTCCCTGGCCGTATACTCTGTATAGGCTTGCGCTAGAGTGCGCGGTTCAGTGGGAAATAGTGGGAACTGAAAGGAATGGCTCTTCTTCACCGAAGGCCATTCTTTTCGGTTTTAAGGAGGTCTAATTATGCTTGGCCTGGCAACTCACTGTACATATTCTACAACCCGGCGTTTTATCCTTGTGGCGCTTTGCATATAGCCCCCCGCGCAACCCGTCGCTTATACTCTTCTAAGGCTGCCCGACATAGGCCTAACGTATGACACCTTACACCAATAGCAGCGTATTCGCCCTCATCCTTATTGGCCTGGTCCTTATTATTGATAAGGACACAATCGCTGTTGGGTGAGAGCGAACCAGGTACACGACCAAGCCGGAAGCTCTAGACGAACCGCCCAACAGGGCGGTTTTTTGTTGCCGTTCACAACGAGGAGAAGAAATGAGCGAGTTAAAAACAGGCGGACAGATTATCTGGGAGAGCTTGATTCATGAGGGGGTCGATGTCGTCTTTGGCCTGCCCGGCGGGGCCATCCTGCCGACCTACGATGACCTCTACAAGTACAACTACCCCATCCACCACGTTCTGGTGACCCACGAGCAGGGCGCGGCGCACATGGCCGACGGCTACGCGCGGGCGACCGGCCGCGTCGGCGTCTGCATCGCCACATCCGGCCCCGGTGCGACCAACCTGGTCACCGGCCTGGGCACGGCCTACATGGACTCGACGCCTCTCGTCGCCATCACCGGCCAGGTGTCCAAGTCGCTGCTCGGCCGCGACGGCTTCCAGGAGGCCGACATCCGCGCCATCAGCATGCCCGTCACCAAGCACAACTATCTGATCACCGACATCCGCGACCTGCCCGACGCCCTCAAGGAAGCGTTCTACATCGCCCGCACCGGCCGCCCCGGCCCCGTGCTGGTCGATATCTGCAAGTGCGTCCAGCAAGCATCGATGGAATTCACCTATCCGACGACGGTCAACCTGCCCGGCTACCGCCCCAACCGGCTGACGCCCGATCCCGACGTCATCGACCGCGTCGCCCAACTGTTGAACGAGGCCCAGCGACCGGTCATCATCGCCGGGCAGGGCGTTTCCATGGCCGGGGCCGAGGCCGAGTTGCGCCAAATGGCCGAGAAGGCCAACATCCCCGTGGCCACCAGTCTCCTGGGCGTGGGCACCTTCCCGGCGACGCACCCGCTGTCGATTAGCTGGGGCGGCATGCATGGTGAGGCCTACTGCAACTACGCCCTGCAGGAGTGCGACGTGCTGTTTGCCATCGGCGCGCGCCTCGACGACCGCCTGACCGGCGCGTTCAGCACCTTCGCCCCCAAGGCGCGCATCATCCACGTCGATCTCGACCCGGCCGAGATGGGCAAGAACCTGATCATCGACACGCCCGTGGTGGCCGACGCGCTGCTGACGCTGCGCGCCCTGTTGCCACAGGTGGAATCGAACGAGCACCCCGCCTGGTTGGGCCAGATCAACGAGTGGCGCACCGACACGACCGAGCGCGACATCCTGGCGCAGGAGACCGATGAACTGGTGGCCCCCTACGTGATGCGCCAACTGTGGCACGCCACCAACCAGGGCAACTGCACCGTCGTCAGCGACGTGGGCCAGCACCAGATGTGGGAGGCGCAATACTTCTACCACACCAAGCCGCGCAGCCTGCTGACCTCCGGCGGCCTGGGCACGATGGGCTACGCCCTGCCGGCGGCCATCGGCGCGCAGATGGGCAAGCCGCAGGAGGAGATGTGGGTCATCGCCGGCGACGGCGGCTTCCAGATGACCATGCCGGAGCTATCGACGGTCATGCAGGAGCGCCTGCCCATCAAGATCGCCATCATCAACAACGGCTATCTGGGCATGGTGCGGCAGTGGCAGGACGTGTTCTATAACAAGCGCTACGTCGGCACGCCGCTGTTCAACCCCGACTTCGTCAAGATCGCCGCCGCCTACGGCATCCCCGGTCGGGCCGTCACCAGCAAGGAGGACGTTTTCGACGCCATCCGCCAGGCCCAGAACATCCCCGGTCCGTACCTGCTCGACTTCCAGGTCGAGGAATTCACCAACGTCTACCCGATGGTCGCGCCGGGCAAGAGCAACGCCGACATGATTCGCCGCGGCCGGCCGGTGGAGAACTAGGGAGGAGCGCCATGACTGACACACAAACGCAACAACACACGATCATCGCCTGGTTGGAAGACAAGCCAAGCGTCCTGAACCGCGTCACCGGCCTGTTCAGCCGCCGCAACTTCAACATCGAGAGCCTGACCGTCGGTCACAGCGAGGCCAAGGGCATCAGCCGCATGACCTTTGTCGCCAGCGGTACGGAGCGCGACCTGCAACAGGTGGAGACGCAACTCGATAAGCTCATCAACGTCATCCACATCGCCAACGTGACCCAGGAACCGACCGTCATCCGCGAGATGGCCCTGATCAAGGTGACGACCAACAGCCAGACGCGCGGCGAGATCATGCAATTGGTCAGCATCTACCACGCCAGCGTCGTCGATGTCGATATGACCTCGCTCATCATCCAGATCGTCGCCCCGGAAGACCGCGTGGACTCGCTGATTCAGCTATTGGATCAATACGGCATCGAAGAGATGGTGCGCACCGGCCAGGTGGCGATGGTGCGCGGCAGCTCGCGCCACGGCCACAGCCACGGCGTCGCCACCGTCGCCGCCAACGGCCATGCGACCCCCGACAACGGCCAGAACGCCAACGGCGCCAACGGCCACACCGAGAACGCCAACGGCGTCAATGGCGCTCGCGCCTAAGGAGCACAACATCTTGGCCACAATCTACTACGACAAAGACGCAGACCCCGCCTGCCTGGCAGGCAAGAAAGTCGCCATCATCGGCTACGGCAGCCAGGGCCACGCCCACGCCCTGAACCTGCGCGATTCCGGCGTCGACGTGCGCGTCGGCCTCTACGAGGGCAGCCGTTCCTGGTCGAAGTGCGAAGCCGAGGGCCTGGCGGTGATGACCGCCGAGCAGGCCGCGGCCGAGGCCGACATCATCATGATGCTGGCCCCGGATACATCCCAGGCCGGCATCTACCGCGCCGCCATCGCCCCCAACCTGCGACCGGGCAAGACGCTGATGTTCAGCCACGGCTTCAACATCCGCTACGGCCAGATCATCCCGCCGGCGACGGTCGACGTCAGCATGGTCGCGCCCAAATCGCCCGGCCACCGCGTGCGCGAGCTGTATGTCGAGGGCAAGGGCACGCCCGGCCTGGTGGCCGTGCATCAGGACGCCAGCGGCACGGCCCTGGCCACAGCCCTGGCCTACGCCCAGGCCATCGGTTGCACCCGCGCCGGCACGATCCTGACGACCTTCACCGAGGAGACGGAGACCGACCTCTTCGGCGAGCAGGCCGTCCTGTGCGGCGGCGTCACGGCCCTGGTCGAAGCGGCCTTCAACACTCTCGTCGGCGCGGGCTATCAGCCGGAGATCGCCTACTTCGAGTGCCTCCACGAGCTAAAGCTCATCGTCGATCTGATGTACCAGGGCGGCCTCAGCTACATGCGCTACAGTGTCAGTGACACGGCCGAGCACGGCGACTACAGCGCCGGGCCGAAGATCGTCACCGTCCAGACGCGCAAGGCCATGCAGCAGATTCTGGCCGACATCCAGTCGGGAGCCTACGCCGAGGGCTGGATCGACGAGAACGCCCAGGGCCGGCCGTGGTTCAACCAGCGCCGCGAAGAGGCCCGCCACAGCCAGATCGAGCAGGTCGGCCGCGACCTGCGCCGGATGATGCCGTGGATCAACCCCAAGGAGATTATGCCAGGGGAGGCGTAGGGAAGTGGTCAGTGGTCAGTATTCAGTGGTCAGTATTCAGTGGTCAGTATTCAGCGGTCAGTGGTTAGTGGTC
>JAIBAS010000143.1 GCA_019695075.1 Promineifilum sp.
CGCTGTCGCCGGTGCGCTCCAGGTAGGCGGCGGCGCGGGCGTTGGCCCCGGCCAGGGCGTAGTGCTCGGCGATGAGGCCGAGGTATTCGCCCAGGCGGCCGCCGGCGTTCAGTTCCAGCCAGCGGGCGACGCGGGCGTGGTGCTGCCGCCGGGCGCGCAGCAGCACGGTCTGATAGGTGACCTCGCGCAGGAGGTTATGCTTGAAGGTGTACTCCGTTGTGCCGGCAAAGGCGGAGCGCTCGCGGCGGATGATCAGTTCGCGCCGGGTCAGCGAATCGAGCAGGGCGTGGAGGGCGCGCTGGTCGTTGGGGCCACTGGCCCCGCCATTCGCGCCGATGGCCTTGCCGTTGGAGGATTCGACGCCATTGGCCGGTTTGGCGGCGTTGTCGCTGAGGGCGCCCACGGCGTCGTCCCAGAAGACGCGGCCGACGATGGCGGCGCGCTGCAACACCTCGCGTTCCTCGCGCGGCAGGCCGTCGAGGCGCGCTTGCAGCAGGCCGGTCAGCGTGGAGGGCACCTGGATGGCCGGCAGGCGGTCGGCGTGGACGTGCCAGCGCTCCGGCGGGGGCGCCGGCGCCGGCGCATCGGCCGCGCTGGTCAGAGCCTCGCCCGGCGGGGCCGCCTCGCGCTCGATGACCCCTTGCTCGATGAGCATCTTGACAAGCTCCTCGATGTAGAACGGGTTGCCCTCGGCCCCTTCGGCGATGAGTTCGCGCAGGGCGTCGGGCACGGCGTCGGCGCGCTGCAAGATCTCGTCCACCAGGGCGCGGCTGGCCACGCGACTGAGCGGGTTTACCGGGACGATGCTGAAGCCGGGCAGGTCGTGGCCCCACTCCGGCCGGCGCTCGAACAGGGCCGGCCGGGCCAGGCAGAGGACGAGCAGGTGGGCGGGCGATTCGTCTTCGTGGACGGCGCGCAGGAGGCGGCCGATGAGGTCGAGCGAGCTGTCGTCGGCCCAGTGGATGTCCTCCAGCAGCACGGCGATGCCCCGCTCGGCGGCCAGGCTGCGGATGAAGCGCAGGAAATGGGCCTGGGCCAGGGCGGCGAAGTCGAGGCTGCCGGCCAGCCGGGCCACGGCCGGACTGGCCGAGAAGTCGAAGCCCAGCCAGTGGCCGACGATATCGGCCTGATTGGTCAGTTGCTCTGGGTCGGCTGTGGCTTCGGCGGCGGCGCGGTGGCCGACGAAGCCGGTGCGGAACTTGTTGAGGGCCACGGAGGGGCTGTCGCTGTCGAGAATGTCGAAGCGGAAGGCGAAGACATCGCGCCAGAGGCTATAGGGCACCCCTTGCAGGGCCGGCGTGGAGCGGCCCTTGAAGTAGCGGACACGTTCCGGGCGCAGATCGACCCAGTTGTCGAACTCGTAGAGCAGGCGGCTCTTGCCCACGCCGGCCTCGCCGACGATGGCGACGATGCGGGCGCGCGCCTCGGCGATGGAGGCAGCGAAGGCGGCTTGTAGCGCGGCCAGTTCGGCATCGCGGCCGATGGTGCGCGTCTCGACGCCCTCGACGCCGCGCGTGGCCAGGCGAAAGGCGCGCGGCTTGAGGCGCAGGACGACGTAGGCGGCCACGGCTTCGTGCCGGCCGCGTACCTGGATGGGGCCGAGCGGTTGGGCGTCGAAGACGCCGCGCACGTGGCGGAAGGTGTTGTGGGCCACCAGCACGCCGCCCAGGGGCGCGGCCTGCTCCAGCCGGTTGGCCAGGTTGACCGTATCGCCCATGGCCGTGTACTCGCGTGTCAGGCCCACCTGGCCCAACAGCACCGGGCCGGTGTTGATGCCGACGCGCAGCTCCAGGGCCAGTTCATCGGGCAGGCGGCGACGGCTCTTCATGGCGGCGTTGAAGGCGCTGATCTCCTCCTGCATGGCCAGCGCGGCGCGGATGGCGCGCTCCGGGTCGTCCTCGCGGGCCGATTCGACGCCCCATAGGGCCATGACCGCGTCGCCGATGTGCTTGTCGATGCGCCCGCCATAGGCGGTGATCAGCCCGTCGAGCTGCGCCCAGAGGGCATTGATCAGTTCGGTCACTTCCTCGGCGTCCTTTGTTTCGGCCAGCGTGGTGAAGCCGACGACGTCGGCGAAGAGGACGGTGGCCTGCTTGCGCTGCTGCTCGGCTGCGGGCGCGGCGTCGAGCGCGGTCAGTTGGGCGCGCATGGCCACCAGGGCGGCATCGACGACGGCATCGCCCAGCACCAGCCGCTGGCTTTCGATGACCGTCATGGCGGCCCGGAGTTGGGCGCTGTCGCTGATCGCCGGCATGGGCGTATTGTACCAAAATGGGGCGGATTGGCTGAATGAGCGGGCGGCGGGCGACGGGAGCGGCCAATCAAATCATCGGCGGCGGCTTCACCTTCCTGGACTTCGTGCCCGCCGCGGGCAGCGTCGCCGCGTCTGTGCCGGTGACGACTAACGGCGAGCCGGCGCGGGTGGAGTTGTACGCGGCGCTGTCGGCTCTGTCGCAAGTCGGGGACTGATGATCGCGGCCCACTGCGCCAGCGATTCGCGCAGCGCGTCGGGCCAGGTGTGCTCCGTGATGGTGGCCAGTTCGGCGATGGCGTCGGCGCGGGTCTCCGCGGCGCGGCCGTCGCCGAGTTGGTCTTGCACGTCGGCCAGTTGGGCCAGGTAGGCCCATAAGAGAAAGCGCGCGCCCGACCGGCGGCTGAGGTCGGCGGCCGCAGCCAGCGCGCCGGCCGCTTCGCTGGCGCGGCCGAGAGCCAGCAGGATGTCGGCCTCGGTCTGGAGGATTTCCGGCAGCCAGAAGACCGTGCCCATCTCTTCGATACGGGCCTTGAGAGCGGCCGCCAGTTGCAAAGCTTCGCCGGGCCGCCCCTCGGCCACGGCCAGGCCAATGCGCCCCATCTTGGCGTCGATCTCGACAAAGGCTTGTGGGTGTTCCACATTGATCAGGGGGTCACTCAGGAGTTCAGCGGCGGCGGCGGTGTTGCCCGACCGCAGGTTGGCCAGGGCAAGTTGGGCCAGGCACATGCCGGCGAACTGGGGCAAGTGCGCCTGGCCAATGGCCGCGCCCTCGGCCGCCGCGGTCATGGCGTCGGTTGTCGCGCCGACGGCCAGCAACGTTTTAGAGATGAAGGCGCGCATCAGAATCAGGCCGCCGACGAAGCCGGCCTCCTCGGCGCGGGCAAGGGAACGATTTAGCCGGTCGAGGCCGGCGCCAACCTCGCCCTGCAGGGTGTAGAGCAGGCCGCTGACGCCGCCGCTGTAGGCCTGGCTCCACGGGTTGTCAATGCGCAGACTGCGGTCATAAGCCTCGTCGGCCAGTGCGCGGGCGCTCAGCAGACTGCCGGAAAACAACGCCCAGTTGGCCTGGCCGGTCAGGCCGTCGATGAGCATCGGTTCGTTGCCCAGCGCGCGCCAGTACTGCACGGCCTCGGCCAGCATGTCGTGGGCTTCGATCATGCGCCCCAGGCTGCCCAGGGCCTCGCCCAGGTCGTTGAGCAGATAGGCTGTTTCCTCTTGCAGGCCCAATTCGCGAGCCAGCGCCAGCGCGCGCGCCCCGCCGACGGCCGATTGGGGCAGGTTGTGAATGTCGAAGCGGTCGATGTTGAGCAGATTCCAGAGGATGCGCACCTCGGCCGGACGGTCGTCCAGCGCCTCGGCCAGGGTTAGCGCCCGTTCCATCAGCCCGCGGGCGGCCGGCGCGTCGCGCAGGGGGGTGACGTTGGCGCGCAGCTTGCCCTGGGCGATGAGCGCCGCCAGTTCCAGCGACGGCTCGCCGCGGTCGCGCGCCAGTGCCTCTAGCGCGGCGTAGACGGCGTCGGCCTCAACGAATTGCGACCGCAACTCCAGCGCCCGGCCGCGCGAGGCGTAGAGGTGGCCCAGCAGCGTGGCATCGGCCGTGGTCAGGGCGATGGACAGGGCGCGGTCGTAGTTGGCCAGGGCCTCGACGGTGGCGTTCAGGCGCAGGGCGGCGTCGGCGGCGGCGACGAGGCAGGGCAGGGCGCGCTCCGGCGCATTGCCTTCCAGGAAGTGGTGGGCCAGCGCGGCCTGGTTGTCGGCCTTGTCCGCCAGCGCCGCGGCCACGCGCAGGTGCAGCGCCCGCCGCTCCTTGACGAGGATGGTGTTGTAGGTTGCCTCGTGGGTCAGGTTGTGGTGGAAGGTGTATTCCGGCTCCGGCACGCGGCCGACCTCGCGCACCAGTTCGGCCCGCTGCAAGTCCAGCAGTTGCCGGTCGAGGCCGGTGGGATCATCGACCAGCCGCAACAGGGTCGAGCGGGTGAAGGTGCGGCCGACGACCGAGGCGATCTGCAGGACGCGGCGCGTGTCCTCGGTCAGCCGGTCGATGCGCGCCGTCAGCAGCGCTTGTAGCGAGCCGGGCAGTTCGATGGCGTCGGGTGAACCGGCGGCCGTCCAGGGCGCGCCCTCGGCCTGCCGCACCAGATGGCCGCGGTCGATCAGACTGTGGACGACTTCCTGGACGAAAAGGGGGTTGCCCTCGGCCTTGCCAAGGATCGTGCGGCGGTAGGCCTCCGGCAGGGCGGAGCCGTCGAGTAGGCCGTCGAGCAGCATCAGGCTGTCGCTGTCGGTCAGGGGATAGAGGGCGGCTTCGTCGAAACGGTGGGGGAAGTCGCGGTGGGCGACATCGCGCAGGCGCCAGCCGTCGGATTGCCGCTCGCGGCGCATGGCGCACAGGAACAGCACGGCCGCGCTCTCGCTGAGGGCGAAGAGCTGGGCCATGAGACTGGCCGAGGACGCATCGATCCATTGCAGGTCGTCGAGGACGACCACGACCGGCGCGGCATCGGCCCGCGTCCGCCAGAAGGTTTCCAGACAGGCGACGAACTGCTGGGCAAAGATCTGACTATTCAGTTCCTGGCCGGGCGCGTCGGGGGCGACGCCCAGCAAGGTGGCCAGCACGCGCTGCCCTTCGTCGCTGGCCACTGCGGCGTCGATGTGGGCGCGAACGGTTTCCGGCGGGTCGCCGGCCATGATGCCCAACGCGCCGCGCAACAGGCGGATGATGACGCCATAGGGCTGGCCCATCTCATAGGCATAGGCCGAGGCGACGGCGATCTGCGCCCCGACCGTGGGGGCCAGCCGTTCCAGCGCCTCGTCAATGAGGCGCGTCTTGCCCAGACCGGCATCGCCGCTGAGGACGACGATGCCGCCGCGCCCACCGGCCAGCGCCTCGAACGTCCCGCGCAGCAGATCCCACTCGCGCAGACGATCCACCAGGGGCGCATGGAAGGCCATTTGGAAGGCGCGCAATTCCATGCCCGTGCGCCGGCGCAGGATGCGATAGGCCGACACGGGCGCGGCCTTGCCCTTGACCTCGATACTGCCCAACGGCTCGACATCGAATTGCCCGGCGATGGAACGCAGCGTGTCCTCGGTGATCTGCACCGTGCCGGGCAGCGCCGTCTGTTCCATGCGCGCGGCGACGTTGATGGCATCGCCCAGGGCGCTGTACTCCAGCCGCAGGTCGGAGCCGACCGCGCCGACGACGACCAGCCCGGTGTTGATGCCGACGCGCACGTCCAGCGCCTGGGCCACGCCAGGCCGGCTGGCGCGGAACTCGGCCATGCCGGCGACGATCTCCAGCCCGGCCAGGACGGCGCGGCGGGGGTCGTCCTCGTGGGCGATGGGCGCGCCGAAGAAGGCCAGTAGCCCATCGCCCATGAGCCGGGCAACCGTGCCCTCATAGCGGTAAATGGGCCGCACCATGCGCTCGAAGCAGCCGTTGACGATGTCGCTCCACTCCTCCGGGTCGAGCTGCTCGGCCAGAGCGGTGGAGCCTTTGATGTCGCAGAACAGCATGGTGACGACGCGGCGCTCGCCGGCCATTGTGCCGGAGCGGCGGGCGGCCAGCAGCTTGTCTTGCAGCTCGCGGGGGATGAACTGTTGCAGCGGGTCCGAAGCCGGCGGGTAGGGCGGGGCCGGCGTGGGCGGCGCGTTGAGGACGGGCGGGACGTTGGCCGCGGGTGGGGCCTCTACCGCGCTCGGCGGCGCTGAGTCTGGCAGGGCGTGCGCCTCGCCACTGCTCAGCCCACCCAACCACGCCCCCGGCCCCAGCGGCCGGCCACAGGTATCGCAGAAGTTAGCCCCGGCCAACACCGCCGCGCCGCAGGTGGGGCAAGCGGCCGACAGCAGCCGGCCGCAATGGCGGCAGAACGCGGCTTCCCCCCGATTGACCGCATGACACCTAGGACAATTGATCACTGTCCGAGATTATAGATCGGGGATCATCGCCCGTAAAGTGGCCATTGTGTCGGCTTCTTCGGGCCGCTTGTCGTGTCGCCAGCGCAGGATGCGCGGGAAGCGCACGGCCACGCCCGACTTGTGCCGGTTGCTGGCCTGGATGCTCTCGAAGGCCAGTTCCATGACCAACTCCGGCCGCACGCTGCGCACGGGGCCGAAGCGATCCTCGGTGTTGTTGCGCACAAAGCGATCGACTTCGCGCATCTCGGCGTCGGTCAGGCCGCTGTAGGCCTTGGCGAAGGGCGTGAGGTGGCGGTCGTCGCCCTCGCCGTCCCAGAGAGCGAAGGTGTAATCGGTGTAGAGGCTGGCGCGGCGTCCGCTGCCGCGCTGGGCATAGATGAGAACGGCGTCGATGCTGAAGGGGTCGATTTTCCACTTCCACCAGTCGCCACGGCGGCGGCCGACGCGGTAGGGGGAGGCGCGGCGCTTGAGCATGAAGCCCTCGACGCCACGGGCGCGGCTTTCTTCGCGTAGCGATACGAGGTCGGCCCACGCCGGGGCGGCGATGACCGCCGACAGCGGCAGCCACGGGCTGGCGGCGGCGTTGACGATGGCCTCCAGTTGCGCCCGGCGCTCGGTCAGCGGCCGTTCGCGCCAATCCTCGCCGGCCCACTCCAGCAGATCGTAGAGCAGTAGCACGACGGGCGTCTCGGCCAGCAGCTTGCGGCCCAGGTTCTTGCGGCCGATACGCTGCTGCAAGCGGGCGAAGGGCCGCGGCCGGTTCGCGTCGAAGTCCCAGGCCAGCAACTCGCCGTCGAGGACGCAATCGGGCAGGGCCGTGGCGGCCTCGACCACTTCGGGGTAGCGCTCGGTGACAAGCTCCTCGCCGCGCGACCACAGGAAGGTCTGGCCGTCGCGGCGGATGAGTTGGGCGCGGATGCCGTCCCACTTCCATTCGACTTGCCAGTCGGCCACGTCGCCCAGTGTGGCCGGGTCGGTCTCCAGCGGATAGGCCAGGAAGAAGGGATAGGGGCGGCCGGCGTCCTCGCCGCGCAGCTCATCGGGGTGGACGAGCGTGGCGTAGAACTCCGGCGTCGGCTCCCACGCGCCCATGAGGCGGTGGGCGATGGCCGCCTCCGGCAGGGCGGCGGCCTCGGCCAGGGCGCGCATGAGCAGCCGCTGGGAGACGCCGACGCGGAAGCCGCCGGTGATGAGCTTGTTGAAGACGTAGCGCTGTGGGTCGTCGAGTTCGGCCCAGGCGTCAAGGACGGTGGCGCGCTGGCCGGCCTCGTCTTTTTCGCGTAGCGGCAGGATGGCCTCTTCAACCCAGGCGTGCAACGGGCGCTCGCCGGCGCGCGCTGCCTCCGGCAGCAGCAGCGCCGCCGTCTCGGCCGAGTCGCCGACGGCGTGGTAGGCTTCCTCCTGCAACCATTCCGGGATGGCGGCCAGTTCGGCCGCCCAGCGGCGCAACAGCAGGGCCGACAGCAGGCGCTTGGGGCGGCGTCCGCTGAGGAAGTAGACGGCCCAGGCGGCATCGGCCGGCGGCGTGGCGTCGAAGTAGGCGCGCATGGCCGCGACCTTGTCGTTGGTGCGCGTCGTCGCGTCGAGAGCAAAGTAAAGGTCGGCGAAGGCGCGCATCACTCCTAGTGGGCCTCCGGCGCGCCCTCGTTGGCGGCCTCGTCGAGGCTCTCGCCGCTGTAGGGCGCGTTGAGTTCATACGCCTCCCGGCCATTCTCGCGCAGGTAGCGGGCCAGGACAGCGGTATAGCCGTGGGTGACGAGCACGCGGCCTGCGCCGGTGGCGGCGATGACCGCCAGCAGGCCCGGCCAGTCGGCGTGGTCGGACAGGACGAAGCCGCGATCGACCGAGCGGCGGCGGCGCTGGCCGCGGACGCGCATCCAGCCGGAGGCAAAGGCGGCCGACACGTCGCCGAAGCGGCGCAGCCACGGCGTGCCCTGGGTCGAAGCCGGGGCAATGACCAGGGCCTGCGACCAGTCCTGGTCGGGTGGGGCGTCGCCGGCGTAGCGCCAGTGCGGCAGGGGCACGCCCGCGGCGCGGTAGGCGGCGTTGAGGCGGTGGACGGCCCCGTGGACGTAGATCGGCCCGATGGCGGCATCGACGCCGGCCAGGATGCGCTGCGCCTTGCCCAGGGCGTAGGCGAAGAGCACGCTGGTGCGGCCGGCGGTCTGGTTGGCCCGCCACCAGGCGTTGATCTGGTCGAAGACGGCGGCGCTGGGCTGCCAGCGATAGATGGGCAGGCCGAAGGTGGCTTCGGTGATGAAGGTGTCGGCGGCGACGCTCTCGAACGGCGCGCAAGTGGGGTCGGGTTCGGTCTTGTAGTCGCCACTGACGACCCAGACCTCGCCGTCGTGGGCGACGCGCACCTGGGCCGAGCCGAGGATGTGGCCGGCGGGGTGGAAGGAGACGGCCACGCCGTTGAGGCGCAGCGTCTGGCCATAGGCGGCCGTCTCGATATGCGCCTCCGGCCCCATGCGCAGGCGCAGGATGCTCTCGCCGGGCGTAGCGCAGAGGTAGGCGGCCGAGCCGGCGCGGGCGTGGTCGCCGTGGGCGTGGCTGATGACCGCGCGGGCGACGGGCTGCCACGGGTCGATGAAGAAGTCGCCCGCGGCGCAGTAGAGGCCATGATCCGTGTGGGTCAATACCATCGCCAGGCATTATAATCGACGATTATGCTTTTCGACCTACCTCTCGATGAACTCCAAACTTACCGGCCGCCGCGCCCGGAGCCGGCCGACTTCGACGCCTTCTGGGCGGCGACGCTGGCGGCGGCCCGGGCCACGCCGCCGGCGGCAGCGTTCACGCCCATCAACGCCGGGCTGCGGCTGATCGCCGTGGACGACGTGACTTTTCGCGGCTATGGCGGCCAGCCCATTCGCGGCTGGTTTCTGCGTCCGCGCGGGGCGGCTGGGCCGCTGCCGTGCGTGGTCGAATACATCGGCTATGGCGGCGGGCGCGGCCACCCCCACGACTGGCTGCTGTTCGCCGCCGCCGGCTATGCCCACTTCGTCATGGACACGCGCGGCCAGGGCAGCGTCTGGCGGCGCGGCGACACGGCCGACGTCGAGAGCGACGGCGGCAACCCGCAGCTGCCCGGCTTCATGACCCGCGGCGTGCTCAGCCCCCAGACCTACTACTACCGCCGCCTCTACACCGACGCCGTGCAGGCCATCGCCGCGGCGCGGGAGCATCCGGCCGTCGACGCCGGGCGCGTGGCCGTCTGCGG
>JAIBAS010000200.1 GCA_019695075.1 Promineifilum sp.
TACTTCGCCGTCTCGCCCGACCCGCTGGACATCGCCGACGTCCACGCCCGCCTCGGCGGCCCGGACGTCGGCGCAATCGTCAGCTTCACCGGCTTCGTCCGCGGGCGCACCCGGCGCGACGGCCTGCCGGCGGAGACGCTGCACCTGGAGTATGAGGCCTACGAGGCGATGGCCGTGGAAAAGATGGCCCAGATCACCGGCGAGATACGCGCCCGGTGGCCAATGGTCTGCGGCGTGGCCCTGGTGCAGCGGCTCGGCCGGCTGGGCGTGGGCGAAGTGACGACGTTCGTGGCCTGCGCCGGCCATCATCGCGACCAGGGCGTCTTCGAGGCGGCCCGCTATGGCATCGACCGGCTCAAGGAGATCGTCCCGGTCTGGAAGAAGGAGGTCGGCGCGGATCGGAGCGTGTGGGTCGAGGGCCACTATCGCCCGACGACGGCCGACAACCTGAAGTCTGATTCCTAACCCAGGGCCAACCGAGCGTCCTGGCGTTAACTTCTGGAGCATTTATGAGCAACAACGAGAACGGAGCGCGCCGCCGCGTCGTCGTGACCGGCTTTGGGCTGATCACGCCGCTGGGCCACAACGTGGCCGACACCTGGGCGGCCATCCTGGCCGGGCGGTCGGGCTTCGGCCCCATCACCCTGGTCGATAACCCGCAGCACGTCATCCAGGGCCTGTGCGAGGTCAAGGAGTTCGACCCGGCGCAGTACATGGATCGCAAGGACGCCCGCCGGCGCGACCGCTACCAGCAGTTGGCCACAGTGGCCGCGGCCGAGGCGCTGGGCATGTCCGGCCTGACCATCACCGACGACAACCGCGAGCGCGTCGGCATCACTCTGGGCACGGGCATCGGCGGCATGCGCACCATCGTCGAGCAGGAGGCCATCGTCCACGACGGCGGCCTGCGCCGGCTCAGCCCATTTGGCATCACCATGATCATGCCTAACGGCGCGGCGGGCATGTTGGCCATCGACTACGGCATCACCGGCCCATCAACGACCATCACCACAGCCTGCGCCGCCGGCAACGACGCCGTCGGCCACGCCTACCGCAGCATCCGCTATGGCGAGATGGACGCGGTGCTGAGCGGCGGGGCGGAGTCGATCCTGACTTCGGTGGCCATCGGTGGCTTCGAGCGCGCCGGGGCGACCTCGACGCGGGCGACGGACACGCCGCGCCCCTTCGACGCCGACCGCGACGGCCTGGTCATCGGCGAGGGCGCGGGCATGCTGGTGCTGGAGAGTCTGGAGCACGCCCAGGCGCGCGGCGCGACCATCCTGGCCGAGATCGCCGGCTATGGGCAGACGACCGACGCCTACCACATCACCGCGCCGCCGGAGAACGGCAGCGGCGCGACGCGCGCCATCCGCAAGGCGCTGGCCGACGCCGGGCTGCGGCCGGAGGACATCGATTACGTCAGCGCCCACGGCACGGCCACGCCGCTCAATGACACGGCCGAGACGGCGGCGGTGAAGGCCGCTCTGGGCGAACACGCCTACAACGTCGCCATGAGCTCGACCAAGTCGATGACCGGCCACATCATGGGCGCGACCGGGGCCATCGAAAGCGTCTTCTGTGCCCTGGCCATCCGCGACCAGATCGTCCCGCCGACGATCCACTACGAAACGCCCGACCCGACCTGCGACCTGGACTACGTGCCCAACGCCGCCCGGCCACGGCGCGTGCGCGTCTGCCTCAACAACGCCTTCGGCTTCGGCGGGCACAATGCGGTGCTGGTGATCCGCGCATTTGGCGAGTAGCAGGGGAGCCAGGGAGCGGCGGCGATCACCCCTGCTCCCCTGCTCCCCCGCTCCCCTGCGCGGCCAAAGCAAGCCATCATGGACGACCTACTAACTTTCAGCGAAAACCTGGGCGTGACGTTTCGCGACGTCTCGCTGTTGTCGCGCGCCCTGACCCACCGCTCCTACCTCAACGAGAACCCCGGCTCCGTGCTGGAGGACAACGAGCGGCTGGAGTTTCTGGGCGACGCGGTCATCGATTTCGTCGTCGCCGGCTTCCTCTACCATCGCTTCCCGGAGATGGACGAGGGCGATCTGACGGCGCTGCGGGCGGCGCTGGTGCGGGCGGAGTCGCTGGCGGGCTTCGCGCGGCAGATCGACCTGGGGCGCTATCTGCGGCTCGGCCTGGGCGAGGAGGAGAACGGCGGCCGGGAGCGCACGCCGCTGCTCTGCGCCACGTTCGAGGCCGTCGCCGGGGCCATCTACCTCGACCACGGGCTGGAGCAGGCGCGCGCGTTCATCGAGCCGCTCATTCGCCCGGCGCTGGAGCAGATCCGCGCCGAGGAGCTATACAAGGACGCCAAAAGCGAGTTCCAGGTCTGGGCGCAGGCACGTTACAACGTCACGCCCCACTATCGCGTCAGCGGCAGCGAGGGGCCGGACCACGCGCGGACGTTCACCGTGCAGGTGTTGGTCGGGCCGGAGGTCTGGGGCGAGGGGCGCGGACGCAGCAAGCAGGTCGCCGCCCAGGCCGCCGCGGCCGAGGCCATACGCCGGGCCGAGGCCGCGCCGGAGGAGTAAGAGGCTCACGCAAAGGATGCAAAGGAGGCTAAGGACGCAAAGAAGAAAAGGTTATCTTATTCTTCTTAGCGATCTTTGCCTCCTTTGCGTCCTAGTATAGTCGCCCCCAAGTGGTATAAAGGGAAAGACACGGCAGGCCGATTGCGCCCAGGTACATCAAGACCGTCGCAAAGCAGGGTCGCCGTGTCTTCCGCGGGAATGCCCGAACAGTTGGCTGGGCCACGAAGCCCGTATTCTGCTAGACCGGGCTCCTGAATCTTACAAGACGAGGGCAGAATGACAAGCGAAGTGCTG
>JAIBAS010000549.1 GCA_019695075.1 Promineifilum sp.
CAGCGGGACCCATGCATCCAGTATATCAAAGGGCGCAAGGTCCAGCGGACCAATGTCCGCCGTCAGGTCCGGCATGAGCAGCGCGCCGCCCTTCCGCCTTCCGCCCTGGCGGCGCGGCCGGGCGCTCTTCCACCTGCGCGACCGCAAAGGCCGCCTGGGCCGCCCCGGCGCGGTCTATCTGGCCTGGCAACTTCCCAACGAATACACCGGCCCGCACGCGACGCTGCCGCGCGGCCGCCAGAAGCGCCTCAATCGGGCGCTCGCCGACCTGTTCCTTGACGGGATGACGGGCAACGGCGAGCAACCCGCGGGCGTGACTGGCCGGCCGCGGCGGCGTTTCTACGGGTCGGCCAAGCCGGCCGCCCTGGCCCGCCACGACGGCGAGCGCTACTGGCGCGGCCGGGGCGGCGAGTGGTACTGGCAGGAGGGCGTCGATGGCCGCTGAGAACGGCCGCGGCCGATTGTCTTTGGCAATAACTTGCACCCTTAATCGGGATAAAGCTATGATCCGCTGGCATGAAGCTCCACATCCTCGACACCCACTTCCAGGGCATGGCCCAGGTTACCGCCGTCTATCTCGTTGTCGGGCCCGAAGGGCCGGTGCTCGTCGAAACCGGCCCCGGCTCGACGCTACAAGCTATCCTGAAGGCCCTTGACGGCCACGGCTTCGGGCCGGCCGACGTGCGCCACGTGCTGCTGACCCACATCCACCTCGACCACGCCGGGGCGGCCGGCTGGTGGGCGCAGCAGGGGGCGCAGATCTACGTCCACCACGTCGGCGCGCCGCACCTGATCGACCCGAGCAAGCTGCTGGCCAGCGCCACGCGCATCTACGGCGCGCACATGGACGCCCTCTGGGGCGAGGTGCTGCCCGCGCCGGCCGAGCGGGTGACGCTGCTCTATGACGGCGACCGCATCCACGCCGGCGGCCTGACCTTCACCGCCCTGGACACACCCGGCCACGCCTACCACCACCACACCTACCGCCTGCGCGACTACCGCGAGGGCGAGCTGGCCTTCACCGGCGACGCCGCCGGCGTGAACCTACCCCTGGTGGACATCGTTGACCTGCCCGCGCCGCCGCCGGAGTTCCACATGGAGACGTGGCTGCGAACGCTCGACCGGCTCGACCGGGCCGGCCTGGACATCATCTACCCGACCCACTTCGGCCCCGTCCGCGACGTTCATGGCCATCTGGTGGCCCTGCGCGGGCTGATGGTCGATGCCGTCGCCTTCGTGGCCGAGCGCCGCGCCGCCGGCGTGGAGCGCGACGCGCTGCTGGCCGAGTACATCGCCTGGAACCGCGCCCGCGCCCGCGCCGCCAACCTCTCCGCCGCGGCCATCGACCGCTACGAAGCCGCCAACCCGCTGTTCATGTCGGTCGATGGGATTTTGCGCTACCTGCGGAAGAGAGGGGAATAGGGGTTAGGTTCTAGGGGCTAGGGATTAGGGGAAGAGGACGCGGCCGTTAAAACACGTCGCCCATTCGGCAGACGGCCCCTAGCCCCTTCCTCTCCGCTCGGTACTCGCTCCACCACTGCAAATAGCGCAGGTCGGCCTCGCGCAGCGCCCGCACCATCGCCTGGCTGACCTCCGACGCCGCTTCCAGGAAGTCGCACCGCGTCGATTCCGTCCAGAAGCGTACCTCCAGGATGACGTCGGCGTCGTTCAACTCCCGGACGATGATCGTGTTCGGCGGCTTGGTCAGCACGCCGGGCGTGTTGGCCACGGCCTCGCGCAGCACGGCCATGGCCCGCGGCAAGTCCTGGTCATAGCCCAGCGGGAAGGTGATCGCCCCGCGGCGCATGGGCGCGGCAGTGTTGTTGGTCACGCGCGAGGTGAATAGCTCGGCGTTGGGCACGAGGACGGAGCGGCCGGCGTAGGTGCGAAACTCCGTCGCCCGCGGGTTAATGCGCTCCACCGCCCCCTCCGTCTCGCCGATGACGATCTCGTCGCCCAGCTCGAACGGCCGCAGCGCCAGGATGAGCAGCCCGCTGACGAAGTTGGACAGGATGTCCTGCAACGCGAAGCCGAGGGCCAGGCTGGTCAGGCCGATGCCCGTGACCAGCGCCTGCGGGTCGAAGCCCAGGGCGTTGACGGCGATGATGATGCCCAGCAGCCAGATGGTGTAGTAGACCAGCTGGCGAATGAGGTTCTCCAGCGTCCGGTCGCCGATGATGACGGCGAAGAGGCGCGTCAGCAGCCAGCGGACGGCCCAGGCCAGCGCCCCGAAGAGGGCCAGGATGAGGAAGGTGGCCAGCGCCCAACTCGTGGCCAGCGTATCCACGTCGGTCAGGTTCTCGTCGGCGTCCTCGGCGGTGACGGTGACGACCAGGGCGTCGTTGATGGTGATGCGGCGTTCGGTGGGGCGGCCGTCGTCGCGCGCTACGACGGCCGGGTTGAGCGGCGCGGGCGATTCGAGCAATGCTTCGAGCCGCTGTTCGATACGGCCGGCGCGCGTGGTCGCGTCGGTGTCGCCGGCCGGGCCGACGCGCAGGACGGTGCGGCCGTCGAGGCAGACGGCTTCGCGGTCGTCCGCCTGGGCGCGGGCGGCCGGGGCGGCCAGGGCCAACAAGAGCAGAACCAGAACAAGCGGCAAACGCAACCGAACCATCGGGCAATCCGTTCCCGTGCTGGGCGGATCGGCGGGCGGCGGCGCGACGCTAGCGGATAGGATAGCACATTGCGACCGGGGCGTCGCACCTTCCTGGGCAGGGCTTTTCAGTAGTCGGTCAATAGGGCAATTGGGCGGCGATGCGGGCGTTGAAGATGCGCCGGGCTGCGGCGAGATTGTGATAACCCAGCTTGCGAACGAGGCCGATCACGAAGTTGTTGAT
>JAIBAS010000208.1 GCA_019695075.1 Promineifilum sp.
AGGTCGCTCGTCGGGGCCACGCGGGCGGCGGCGGCCGTCGCCTCGGCCGGCGAGAGGCGGCCGTGGCGGGCAAAAGAGGCCGCCAGGATGTTGATCTCATTGTGGGCGGCGGCCAGAGCGTCCGGTGAGGTGTCGTAGAGGTCAACGGCGAGGCCGTGCAGGGCGCATTGCAGGGCGATCTGGCGGCCCATCGTGCCCGCGCCGACGACGAGGACGCGGCCGATAGCGTCGGCGGTCAATTCGGTGTTCATGTGGCTCCCATCCAGTCGGGTCGATAGGGGGCGTCGTTGGCGTCGAACTCCTCGCGCGTCAGGCCGAAGAGCAGTTCGTCGTAGTAGCGCCCGTTCATGAAGAGCGTCTCGCGCTGCCGGCCTTCGTCGCGAAAGCCGAGGGCGTGGTGCAGGCGAATCGAGGCGGTGTTGCCCTCAACACAGGCGGAGTTGCACTTGTGGTAGTTGCGCTCCAGGAAGCCATAGCGCAGCAGGATGCGCGTGGCGTCCTGGGCATAGCCGCGCCCGCGGAACGGCGCGGCGACGCGCACGCCGAAGCTGAAGTTGCCGTCTTTGCGGTTGCGCGTGTGGTAAGATAGCCCGCCGACATCCTCGCCGTCGAGGTTCTCGATGGTGAAGAGGATGAGGCCGTCGACGTCGCGGCAGTTGGCAAAGCGGGCCAGCCTCTCGCGGAGGTCTTCGACCGTGGTGGGCAATTCGATGCCCAGTTGCAGCACTTGCCGGCCGGGGCTGTCCAGCCGGTCGCGCCAGCTCCGCTCGGCGTCGTCGGGCGACACCGGCCGTAGCCGGGTGAGGTGTCCTTTCCAGAAGTAGCGAGTGTCATCCATGATACAGCTCTCGCGCGGGCAGTCGGCTAGAATTATCGCATTTGCCCACCGAGACTACAAATCAGGAGTACGCCTATGGACATTGCCGCCGTATTGACTCTCTACGACCGCGAGCAGCGCCGCGAGATCACCTTTCCCGATATGGAGCGGCAGGTGTTGCCGGGCATCGTCCGCTTTGTGCGGCCGCGCCCGGCCATGAGCTTCGTGCTCTACAGCGACCTGGATGAGGCCACGGCCGACGCCGCCATCGACGCCCAGATCGCTTACTTCCGCGACCACAACTTGAAGATGGAGTGGAAGGTCTACGGCCACGACCGGCCGGCCGACCTGGCCCAGCGGCTGATTGCCCGTGGATTTGAGCCGGAGGACGAGGACGCCATCATGGTCCTGGACGTGGCCAGAGCGCCGGCGGCGCTGCTGGCCGAGCCGGCGGCCGACGTGCGCCGGCTGACCGACCCCGGACAGCTGGCGGACGTGGTCGGCGTCCTGAACGCGGTGTGGAACGAGAAGTTCGACTGGGTCTACGAGCGGCTGGGCGGGCACATGGCCATCCCCGGCTATCTGAGCGTCTACGTGGCCTACGTCGAGGGGCAACCGGCGGCGGCCGGCTGGACGTACTTCAGCGAGGGCAGCTTCGCCAGCCTGTGGGCCGGGTCAACGCTGCCGGCCTATCGCCGCCGCGGGTTGTACACGGCCCTGCTGGCCGCGCGGGTGCGCGAGGCGCGGGCGCGCGGCGTGCCCTATCTGACCATCGACTCCGGCAGCATGAGCCGCCCCATCGTGGCGCGGCACGGCTTCGAGTTGCTGACGACGGCCATCTCGTGTGAGTGGAAGGGCGAGGGCGGCTAGGCTATTTGTGCCTGGCGCTTTCTTGCGCCAACCAATAAGGAAAGTGCGATGCACTTCAGAAAGTGCAACGCACTGACGGAAACAAAAAGACGCGGCCCGCGCCGCGTCTTGTCGTTTCTAGTAGCTCAGCACTACCTGTGGCGCGGGTTGCCATTCGGGAAGATCGTCGCGCGGACACTCAATCGCCGCGGCAACTTCTTGCCGAAGCTCCTCAAAGATGTCCTCGGGGTAGGACAGCCATGTGCGTTGGCTCAGCGGGCAAGGCCCGCCCTCGGCCAACAGCCTGGCCAACATCCGGCGCGATTCGACGTATAGAGACAGGTTCATCATATCACCCCCGCTTGCTCTGGGAAAAATTGGACAACATCGCGCACGACGGGGCCGGCGCGAGCGTTTTAGCCATCACTTGTTGCGGATACCGCCGCGGCGGCCTGTATCCTGTGGGTACAATGTTGGGCGGATGACGGACTGTCCGGCCCGTAGAGCAACGTATAGGACAACAGTATAGCAGAGAGTGGCCTGAGTGTAACTGAGCATTTGTGCCATATTTAACAAACGCTCAACGGGCAGAGTGGACAGGGTAGGGGGTAGGGGCAGTGGGCAGTGGCCAGTGCTCAGTAAACAGTGGGCAGTGGGTTAGTAGGTCTGTCGTCTGTGGTCGGCGGTCGGCTGTCGGTCGTCGGCGGTCAGCGGTCAGTGGTCGGGGGGAAGAGGCGGAAGTCATCAGGATTCGGACGGCGGGCGGCGTGCATGAGGATGGCGTTCATGACCTCGATGGCCAGGCGCGACTCCAGGGTGATGCCGGCGCGGACGCCGACGCAGGGGTCGTGGCGGCCCTGGCCCAACTCGAAGTCGATCTCCTCGAGGTTCTTGCGCACGGATTGTTGCGGCCGGACGATGGAGCTTGTCGGCTTGAAGCTGACGCGGGCGACGAGGGGGTTGCCGGTGGTGATGCCGCCCAGCAGGCCGCCGTGGCTGTTGCCGGCGTAGCCCGCGGCGCGGATGGGATCGTTGTTGTCGCTGCCGCGCCGCTCGGCCACGGCCGCGCCGTCGCCGATCTCGCATGCCTGGGCCGCGTGCAGCCCGCCCAGGCTGCCCATTAGCCGCAGCTTGAGGCTGTTGTAGAGCGGGTCGCCGGCCAGGGCG
>JAIBAS010000626.1 GCA_019695075.1 Promineifilum sp.
GACGCCGGCCTGCCGGAGCGCGCCGCCGACCCCGACCGCACCGGCGTCCACATCGGCACGGCCGTGGGCGGCATCGAGCGCGCCTTCGAGGAATTCGACGCCTTCCGCGAGCGCGGCCCGCGGGGGGTCAACCCCTTCGCCATGACGATGTTCCTGGCCAACATGCCCTCCCACCACGTCAGCCTGATGACCGGATCGACCGGGCCGATCGGCACGACCGTGGCCGCCTGCGCGACGGGTACGCAAACTGTCGGCGAGGCGGCCGAACTGATCCGCCGCGGCATCGTCGATACGGTGTTTGCCGGCGGCGTGGAGGGCCTTATCCATGTGGCGGCCATCGCCGGTTTCGGGGCCATGCGGGCGCTATCGACCCACTTCAACGACGCCCCGGAGCGCGCCAGCCGGCCGTTCGACCGCGACCGCGACGGCTTCATCCTGGCCGAGGGGGCCGGCATCGTCGTGCTGGAGCGGCTGGAGACGGCCGTGGCCCGCGGCGCGCGCATCTACGGCGAAGTGCTCGGCCACGCCACTTCGTCGGACGCCTACCACGTCGCCGCGCCCGACCCGGAGGCCAAAGGGGCCATCCGGGCCATGCAGTGGGCGCTGGACGACGCCGCGCTAACGCCGGACGACGTCAGTTACATCAACGCCCACGGCACGTCCACGCCGGTCAACGACGTTACGGAGACGCTGGCCATCAAACGCCTGTTCGGCGAGCGCGCCTATGAAGTGCCCATCAGCAGCACCAAGTCGGCGATGGGCCACGCCATGGGCGGGGCGGGCACGATCGAGTCGATCTTCACCACGCTGGCCCTGTCGCGCGGACTGATCCCGCCGACGTGGAACTACGAGACGCCCGACCCGGAGTGCGACCTGGACTACGTGCCCAACGCGCCGCGCCCGGCCGACATCCGCGTCGCCCTGAAGAACTCATTCGGGCTGGGCGGGCAGAACGCTTGCCTGGTGTTGGGGCGGTATGGGAATGGGCGGGGGAATGGCCATGGGAATGGCCATGAGAATGGGCAGGGGAGCGGGGGAGCAGGGGCGCAGGGGCGCAAAGCGGAGTAGGCCGCGGGCCGGCGTTTCCCCAGCACAGAGCAACGAAACATACTATGATCGTATTACGTGACGAAAAACGAATCGCCCGGCTGGCCCGGACAGCGCAGATCATCAGCCTGGTGGGCCTGCTGGTGTTGGTGGCGGGGCTGCTGATCATCTTCTTCAGCCGCGACACGCGCGTCTTCCTCTTTCAACTGGCCGCGCTGGTGATCGGCTTTGCCCTGTCGCAGGTCGGCCTCTACCTGTCGCACCGCTACGTGCGCCGGCCGCGCCCCGACCAGGTGTTGGACAAGGCCGCGGGCAAGTTTGCCCGCAAGGACGGCCGCCTCTATCACTACCTGCTGCCCGCGCCCCACGTGCTGTTGCTGCCTACCGGCGTCGTTGTGCTGCTGGCCAAGTACCAGAACGGCCACATCAGCGCCCACGGCGACCAGTGGCGGCAGGCGGGGCTGGGCATGCGCCGCTACTTCGGTCGCGAGGGGCTGGGCAATCCCACCCGCGAGGCCGAGACCATGACCGCCAGGGTCGCCGCCCTGGTGAAGGAGGTCGCGCCCAGCGCCGAAGTGCCGGTGCTGCCCGTCATCGTCTTCACGACGCAGAACATCGACAACCTCGACGTGAAGGAGTCGCGCATCCCGGCGACGCACTTCTCCAAGCTCTCGGCCGTGCTGCGCCAGCAGACGATGGGGCTGAAGCCGCTGCCCCGCGCCGACTACGAGGCCGTGCGCGCCGCCTTCGACGCCAAAGCGCCCCACCTGTTGGAGGAGACGGTCGATGCCGACGCCTGAGTTGCCGCCGCCGTGGGCGCTTTGCTGGCCAAAGTGGGGGGTTCGGGGGTAGGATCGCCGCTATGACGACACGCGCTATGCTCGACACGGAACTCAACGAGATCAACCAGTCCATCCTGGTCATGGGCAGCATGGTTGATACGGCCATCGGCAACGCCGTCGAGGCGCTGATGACCAGCAACGCTGCCATGGCCGAGGCGGTCATTGCCGGCGACGCCGACATCAACCGGCTGCGCTTTCAGATCGAGGAGAAGTGCTACATCGTCCTGGCGACGCAGCAACCCATGGCCCGCGACTTGCGCACGGTCATCGCCGCCATCCACTTCGCCATTGAACTGGAGCGCATTGGCGACCACGCCGCCGGCATCGCCCGCATCGTCACGCGCATGAGCGGCATGGCGTTGCCCTTGCCGGAGCCGCCGGAGTTTCTGGAGGATGAGGACGGCGCCGCCGACGAGCCGGCCGCCGAAGTGGACTATGTGCCGGAGCCGGTCAGCGCGGACAGCGCGCCGGAGACGGCCGAGGGACCGCCCAAGCGCCTCAAGCTGTCACGCCTGCCCAAGATGTCCAAGCGCGCCCGCGACATGCTCAACCGGGCCATCACCGCCTACATGGACCGCGACGCGGACAAGGCCGCGGCCATCGTCAAACGCGACCAGAAGATCAACCGCCACTACCGCAAGTTCTTCGCCGAGGCCATGCAGACGATGCACACACAGAGCATCGCCGAACTGCCCACCTACCTGCTGTGGATCGCCCACAACCTGGAGCGCATCGGCGACCGCACCACCAACCTGGCCGAGCGCGTCGTCTTCATGGTCACCGGACAGTACACCGAGGTGCTGGAAGATTACGAGTAGGCCATTCGGCCGGGCCGTTTGACAAGTCGCAGCGGTATCACTAGAATTCCATCCCCATAGCCCAGACACTGGGCTATGTTTATTGACATCCGACAACATCGAGGAGGTGGTGGCAGGGACGGAAGTCATTGTCTCGACAGTAGATTGATTAAGGAGAGAAGTTGGTTTGTCAATAGCCGGGCCGCTTGCCCGGCGCCGGCCGAACCATTCGGCACACAGTAGAGCAGACGCTTTACAACTACGTTGAAAAAGGAATAGAGGAGAGGAACAATGAAACGACTATCTTTGCTGGCTTTGCTGGTTCTCGTCCTGGCCCTGGCCCTGGTGGCCTGTGGCGGCGGCACGACCGAAACCCCGGCCGAAGGTGGAGAGGAAGTCGCCGCGACAGAAGCTCCCGCTGAGGCCACCGAAGCCCCCGCTGAAGCCACTGAACCGGCGGCCGAAGGCTCAATGGAATGCACCGACGCGCTCGGCTGTGTCGAGGTCGCTCCCGGCGACCCCATCCTGATCGCCTCCGCTCTGGTCATCAGCGGCCCGAACATCGAGTTGGGCACTGACTCGCAGCGCGGCGTCGAGATCGCCATTGCCATGCGCCCCGAAGTGCTCGGCCACCCGGTCGAGTTGCAGGCCGAAGACGATGGCTGTAGCGCCGAAGGCGGCCAGGCCGCCGGCCAGAAGATCGTCTCCAACCCGCAGATCGTCGGCGTGATCGGCACCAGCTGCTCCGGCGCGGGCGTGCCCATGGCCGCCATTATCTCCGACGCGGGCTATCTCATGATCTCCCCGTCCAACACCTCCCCGGCCCTGACCGACCCGGAGCAGGCGTGGAAGCCCGGCTATTTCCGCACGGCCCACAACGACCTGATCCAGGGCGCGGCGATGGCCACCTTCGCCTATGAGCAACTGGGCCTGACCAAGGCCGCGGCCATCCACGACGGCGACCCCTACACCGAAGGTCTGGCGAGCGCGTTCTACGATGCCTTCCAGGCGCTGGGCGGCGAGGGCGTTGGCTTCGAGGCCGAGGCGGCCGACGCGACCAACGTCGAACCGCTGCTGACCTCCATCGCCGCCGCCGAGCCGCAGTTCCTCTTCTACCCCGTCTTCCAGCCGCTGGCCCCCCTGCTGACCAACACGGCCAAGACCGTCCCCGGTCTGGAGACCACCATTCTGGCCGCCGCCGACGGCGTTTTCTCGCCCTCCTTCCTGGAGGCCACGCCGGGCACGTCTGAGGGCATGTACCTGTCCGGCCCGGACCTGTCCTTCGCCAACACGATGTACCAGGATGAGTTCATCCCCATGTACCAGGAGATGTTCGGCTCTGAGCCGACGAACGTCTACCACGCCCATGCCTTTGACGCCACCAACATTCTGCTCAACGCCGTCGAATCGGTGGCCCAGCAGGGCGCGGACGGCACGTTGCTCATTGGCCGCCAGGCGCTGCGCGATGCCGTGGCCGCGACTTCCGGCTATGTGGGCCTGACCGGCACGCTGACGTGCTCGGAGTTCGGCGACTGCGCCGACGCCAAGATCGCCGTCAGCCACGTCGAGAATGGCGAGTTCGTTCCGGTCTGGAACAACAAAGACGGTAGCCTTCAGTAAGTAGAGATGGGTCAGCCGCAGGGCTGGCCCATTCCGTTGGCCGGGGCGACAAACTGTGGGCGCGCCCGCAGTTTGTCGCCCTCCGGGCAGGCCGACCGGCGACCGGCTGCCTTGCTAGGAGAAAGCGCTCGCGGCCCGGACGAATCACACGTCCGCTCCGCGAAACCTGTGGTTGCTGTTTCTGGTTCATAACAGGAGGCCTGGAATGACGTTGTCGCAACGCCTCAGGGACATCGACTGGATCGACGTGTGGCTGTGGATCTTCCGCATCCTGATCATCGTCGGCGTGGTCATCGGTATCGTTCGCAAGCTGTTCTTCGGCGCAGGCACGGCCTATGGCGTTGACGACTGGCTCGACTTCTTCATTTCCGGCCTGTCGCAGGGCGGCCTCTACGCGCTCATCGCCCTGGGCTACACGATGGTCTACGGCGTCCTGTTCATGATCAACTTCGCCCACGGCGAGTTCTTCATGTCCGGCGGTATGGCCGCGACCTACCTCGTCGCCAGCACGTTGGCCGCGACCGGCTTCATGAACGAGCAGCCGATCATCTATCTCGTGCTGGTGATGGTCTTTTCGGTGCTGACCTCCATGTCGGTCTCGCTGCTGACGGAGCGGATCGCCTACCGGCCGCTGCGCCGCGCGCCGCGCCTGGTGCCGCTCATCACCGCCATCGGCGCGTCTTTCTTCTGGCAATACATCTTCCGCGGCTTCTTCGGCTCGGCGGTCAAGGCTTTTCCCGTGCCCACCATTCTGGAAGGGCGCGTCAATGTCCTGGGCCTCGACTTCCTGAAGGTGCGCCTGATGGTCATTATCGTCTCGATTGTGGCCCTTATTGCCCTGTATCTATTTGTCCAGAAGACCAAGACCGGCAAGTCCATCCGCGCCGTGGCCGAAGACAAGGACGTGGCCGCGCTGATGGGCATCGACGTTGACCGGGCCATCGCCACGACGTTCGCCGTCGGCGCGATGATGGCCGGCATCGCCGCCGTGTTGTGGGGCCTGGTGTTCAAGCAGGTCATCTTCTCGATGGGCTTTGTGCCCGGCATCAAGGCCTTCACCGCCGCCGTGCTGGGCGGCATCGGCAGCATCCCCGGCGCGGCCCTGGGCGGTTTCTTCCTGGGCGTCATTGAAGCCGTCGGCCCGCCGCTCATCCTGGAGGGGCTGGGCGCGCCCGGCGCGCACCAACTCAAGGACGTGACCGCCTTCCTGCTGCTGGTGCTGGTGCTCATCTTCCGGCCGCAGGGCATCATCGGCGAGCGCCTGGCGGAGAAAAAGGCGTGATCTAGGGGTTAGGGATTAGGGGCTAGGGATTAGGGAAGAGCGCTCTTCCTAATCCCTAGTCCCTATCCCCTAGCCCCTTCTTCGGAGGCAACATGAACGCAATCGACTGGCGTCGCGCCATTCGCATCGGCCTTGTTCTCGGCGTCGCCGTCCTCATCGCCAGCGTCATCGGCATGGTCCAGACCTTTGACGAACGGGACATGATCGAGGACATCCTGACGCTGGGCCAACTGCTGCTCTTCGCGCCGGCGGTCTACGCCGGCTATTCGGCCGCGGGCAAGAGCGAGGAACGCCGCGTCGCCGCGCCGCCGCTGCTGGCCGGGCTGCTGGCGGGCTTGCTGACCGGCGTGCCCGCGGTGCTGCTGGTCGGCCTGGCGGGGTGGTGGACGACCATCCGCGATTACTTCGTCAACGTCTCGCCGCAGCTCATCGACATCCTGACGTTCGGGCGCGGCGCGCTGCAGGGCAGCCTGATGCTGCTGGCGGTCATGGCCGTCCTGGGGCTGATCGGCGCGGCTATCCATCTGATCCCCGCGCGCGTGCGCCGGCCGCTGGTCAACGCCACGCTCATCACTCTGATCTTCAGCCTCTTCTCCGACGTGCCGCTCAACATCGCCAACCAGTTCCTGCCGCGCGACATTGTCCGCCGCTTCTTCCCCACCAAGGGCGTCACCCAACTGGCGGCCGTCATCGTCTTCGCCCTGTCGCTGGCCATTGCCCTGTGGTGGGAGTTCAGCGGCCGGACGCGCCGGCAACAGCGCATGGCAACCATCACCGCGGAGCAGCGGCGGCGTAACTCGCTCATCGTCCTGGCCGTCAGCGCGGTGTTGTTGCTGGTCTTGCCGAGCATCCTGGGCACGTTCCTGACCAACGTCATGACCCAGGTGGGCACGTTCATCCTGATGGCCCTCGGCCTGAACATCGTCGTCGGCTTCGCCGGCCTGCTCGACCTGGGCTACGTGGCCTTCTTCGCCGTGGGGGCCTACGTGACCGCGCTGCTGACCTCGACGGGCGATCTGGGGCTGGGCATCAACTTCTGGATAGCCATGCCCATCGGCGTGCTGGCGGCGGTCTTCTTCGGCATCTTCCTGGGTATTCCCGTGCTACGCCTGCGCGGCGACTATCTGGCCATTGTCACCCTGGGCTTTGGCGAGATCATCCGCGTGCTGGTGCGCTCCGACCTGCTGAAGCCGATTATTGGCGGCGCGCAGGGCATTCTCGACGTGGGCCGGCCGAGCATCGGCCCGCTGACGCTGGTCACGCCGCAGCATTACTACTATCTGCTGCTGGCTGCCTGTCTGCTGGCCCTGTTCGTCTCCTGGCGGCTGCGCGACGGGCGCGCCGGGCGGCAGTGGATGGCCGTGCGCGAGGATGAGGACGTGGCCGAGGCCGTGGGCATCAACCTGGTGGGCACGAAGCTGCTGGCCTTCGCCATCGGCGCGGGCTTCGCCGGGCTATCGGGGGCCATCTTCGGTTCGCGCGTCGGCTCGGTCTTCCCCAACAGCTTCGAGCTGCTTATCTCCATCAACGTCCTGGCGATCATCATTGTCGGCGGCGTGGGCAGCCTGCCGGGCGTCATCCTGGGCGCGTTTGTGCTGGTGGGCTTGCCGGAGTTGTTGCGCGAATTCGTCGAATTCCGGCTGCTCATCTACGGCATCCTGCTCATCGTCATGATGCTGGTGCGGCCGGAAGGGCTGTGGCCGTCGGCCGTGCGCCGGCGCGAGATGCACGCCGACGAAGAAAGTCCGCCGTCTGTGGCCGAACTGGAAGCGCCCCGCCACGAGGCCACCCAACCGATGGTCTAGAACCGAGAGGAACCCGCGATGGCCAACATCCTGGAAGCAACCAACGTCACCAAGCGCTTCGGCGGTCTTGTTGCTGTCAACCGGCTGAGCTTCAGCATCCCGGCGGGCAGCATTGTCAGCATCATCGGTCCCAACGGCGCGGGCAAGACAACCTTTTTCAACTGCATTACCGGCTTCTACCAGATCGACGACGGCGACATCATCTTTGACGGCGTCTCGCTGAAGGGACGCTCGCCGGACAAGATCACCCGGTTGGGCATCGCCCGCACCTACCAGAACATCCGCCTCTTCTCGCAGATGTCGGCCATCGAGAACATCCTGGCGGGCATGGAGCCGCGGCTGCATTCGCGCTGGTTCGGCGCGGTGCTGGGCTTGCCGGGCACGCGGGCCGAGGAGGAGAAGGCCACCGAGGAGGCCCGCCAGCTGCTGCGCTTCGTCGGGTTGCGGGGCAAGGGCGACAGCCTGGCCCGCAACCTGCCCTATGGCGACCAGCGGCGACTGGAGATCGCCCGCGCCCTGGCCGGCAACCCCAAGCTGCTGCTCCTTGACGAGCCGACGGCGGGCATGAACCCGCGCGAGACGGCCGAGACGACCGACTTCATCCGCAACCTGCGCGACGAGATCGGCATCACCATCCTGCTCATCGAGCACGACATGCGCGTGGTCATGGGCATCTCCGAGGACATCACCGTTCTCGACTACGGCGAGAAGATCGCCCAGGGCGAACCGGCGGCCATCCAGAGCAACCCGCGGGTCATTGAGGCCTACCTCGGCCGCGGCGCGGCCGGCGCGGCGCACCTGATGGTCGATACGACGGAGGCGGCATGACAGCCATGCTGGAAATCAACGACGTACACGCCTACTACGGCAAGATCCACGCCCTGAAGGGCATCTCGCTCAACGTGGAGCAGGGCGAGATCGTCACCCTCATCGGCGGCAACGGCGCGGGCAAGACGACGACGCTGCGCACCATCTGCGCCCTCATGCGGCCGACCAGCGGCTTTGTGAAGCTCAACGGCGAAGACCTGAACAAGTACAAGCCCAGCCAGCTGGCGGCCAAAGGCGTGGCCATGGTGCCGGAAGGGCGCGGCGTCTTCTCACGCATGACCGTGCTGGAGAACCTGGAGATGGGCGCGTTCCACCGCAAGGACAAGGCCGGCATCGCCGAGGACATCGAGCGCGTCTACGCGCTTTTCCCGCGGCTGAAGGAACGGCACGGCCAGGTGTCGGGCACGCTGTCCGGCGGCGAACAGCAGATGCTGGCAATGGGCCGGGCGATGATGTCGCGGCCGTCACTGTTGCTGCTCGATGAGCCGTCGATGGGCCTGGCCCCGGTGCTGGTCGAGGCCATCTTCAGCACCGTCGAGGAGATCAACCGCCAGGGCACGACCATCCTGTTGGTGGAGCAGAACGCGCTCATGGCCCTGCAAATCGCCGGCCGCGGCTACGTGCTGCAAACGGGCGAGATCGTGCTGAGCGACAATGCCAAGTCGTTGCAACGCAACGCCATGGTGCAGAAGGTCTACCTGGGCGTCGAGTAGGCGAGCGATTCGGGAGAATCGCGCCACAGCAGTCATGGAGCTACGCCTCTTTTCCGCCGCGGATGTCGGCCGGGCGCTGCCGATGGCGGCGGCCATTGCCGCCGTCAAGGCTGCCTACGTGCAACTCTCAGCCGGGCGGGCGCAAGCGCCGCTGCGGACGCACCTGGCCGTGGCCGGCGGCGATAGCACGCTGGTGATGCCCTTCTACGTGCCCACCGCCGGCGGCGCGGACGCCGTCGGCGGCGCGGACGGCGACGCGTTGGGGTTGAAGCTCGTCTCCGTCTTCAACAGCAACCCACCGCGCGGCCTGCCGCTCATTCATGCCCTCGTCCTGGCCCTCGACGCGGCCACCGGCGCGCCGCTGGCCCTCATCGAGGGCAGCAGCCTGACGGCCAT
>JAIBAS010000169.1 GCA_019695075.1 Promineifilum sp.
AAGCGGGCGCGGCGGCCCAGGCGGTCGTGTCGCGCAGGAAGTCCAGGTCAAGCAAGGCCGCCGGCGGCGCCTCAGCCTGCCGCCAGGCGCGCAGGGTCGCGGTCAGAAGGGAGACAGTAATGTCATCAACGTTCACGTGACGGCTACCTCGACCAGAAGTCGCCCGATGTTGATCCGATACGTGCCCGATTTCGGTTGAGAACGATGGAGCGCTGCTTAGTATATAGCCAAAAGTCGTTGGCGAAAAATGGAGGGCGACATGGGCGGGGCAGCGGGGCAAGACATGGGCCTGACTGAACGCGAGCAGGAGGTGCTGCACCTGATCGCCGAAGGGTATACCGACGCGGAGATCGGGGCGGCGCTGCATATTTCCATCTACACCGCGCAGAACCACGTCAAGAGCATCCTGCGCAAGCTGAACGCGCGCAATCGAACGCAGGCCAGCACGATCTATCTGGGCGGAATGACGAATTCTAGTCATTGAGAGGTGGTGGAGGCGTCTCTATACTGTTGATGGGAGTGTCGTCCCTCATTCAGCAGTGTAGCCTATTCTCGCTATCGTTTCTTGAAGCCAGACGAAGTGGTTACTACGCGGCTAGTCCAATAAATGAGTGTGATAGGCAAACGGATACTCGTTTTCACGCAAGCACAGGAGGAGTGATATGACCGTAGCTGAAGCGAATCCCACAGCACAAGAGCACTTCTTTCGTCACAACAAGCTCCCCGCTGGGGCTAAGAACAGGTAGGGGTCTATGAGGAGTCGTCTCCCGGCCAGGCTAACGCTGCTGGTTGTGATCTTCCTCGTCGTTGCCACAGGCTGCGATGGGTCATTGGACGACGAGGCTCTGAGTGCGGCCGGATGGCTCGATGACTTTTTTGCCCGGCCCGATGTCGTATCGCTGCTCACCACCATCCAGGCCGTTGCGCCGATTGCCATCATCATCGTCGGCGCGGGCTTGTTTCTGTTTGCCCGCCGGACGTTCATGCGCCTGCATATGGCCGTTCTGGGCGGGGGGTGTCTGGCGGTCGTCCTCGGCATCCTCGGAGCGCTCATCGGCGGCATTGGCGCCTTTGCCAGCATCTATGCCGTCAACAATTACTTCGACAGGCTGATCGGTTCGCATGGGTTCATCGTCACTGTCCTGGGCGGGGCGCTTGTGGGCGTCATCGGGTTGGTCGCGGCCATGTTTGCGGCCATCCTGGTAGCTGCCCTGATCGGCGCCATAGGGGGCGTGGCGACCGGCTCTTCGGTGGACATTCCCATTGTCGATCATCTCGGCATGCCCACCGGCTTCTCGCTGAATTTCTGGTCGCCTGGGGATGTTGGCAACGCCGAGGGAACCCTCGGTTGCGGCGCGGCGCTGTTCCCGGGTATCCTGGTGGCCCCCATTATAGGCGCCTTTGCCGCCGTCCGTCTGGAGGACGGCAACCCACTGGACATTACCACGGCCCCCTGGACGGTAGTGGCAATTTGCCTCCTGCTGGTCGGTTTCATCGGATTGCTGATGGGCCTGAAGCTGGGTTGGGAAGAGGGGCAAGGCCAGGGCAGCGCCGGCCTGGTGGGGGCCTTTTATGGATACCTGTTTGTCCGGCTCGTCGGCCCCCCACTGGGGCTGAATTACCCCGTCTTTCTTCGCATCGTGACCTACATTATCGGTATCGTTCTGTTCGCCGTTGTCTTTTCCCTGCTATATGCCAGGAGTGAACGTCGTCGTCATTGACGCTCACGACGGTCATGTGTCGCCAGGGCCTGAACGTCGCCGCGCCCACGCGAGCGCGATGAGTCTCAGGCCCGCGCTTTCTACGCGCCTAACCACGCCATCCGCGCCGAAAAATGCCGCAACACCTCCGGCGCGCTAACAATCCGCACGCCGCGAAGGCTGTCCTTGATGCTGTTGACGTAGAGGATCACCTCGGCCAGGTAGTCGACGTGGCTCTGGGTGTAGACGCGGCGCGGGAAGGCCATGCGCACCAGCTCCATCGCCGCCGGCTTCTCGCTGCCGTCCGGCTGGCGGCCGAACATCACCGAGCCGATCTCCACCGAGCGGATGCCGCCCTCCAGGTAGAGCGCCAACGACAGCGCCCAGGCCGGGTACTGGCTGGCCGGGATGTGGGGCAGCATCGTCCGCGCGTCGATGTAGACGGCATGGCCGCCCGGCGGTTGGACGATGGGCACGCCGTTGGCCGTCAGGATGTCGCCCAGGTAAGCCACGGAGCGCACGCGGTATTGTAGATAGTCCTCGTGCAGCACCTCCTCCAGTCCCACGGCGATGGCCTCCAGGTCATAGCCCGCCAGGCCGCCGTAAGTGGGGAAGCCTTCGGTCAGGATGAGCATGTTCTTGCAGCGCTCGGCCAGGGCGTCGTCGTTGAGGGCCAGGAAGCCGCCGATGTTGGCCATGCCGTCCTTCTTGGCGCTCATCGTGCAGCCGTCGGCGTAGCTGAACATCTCCTGGGCGATCTCCAGCGGCGTCCGGTCGGCGTAGCCCTCTTCGCGCGTCTTGATGAACCAGGCGTTCTCGGCAAAGCGGCAGGCGTCCAGGAAGAAAAGTACGCCGTGGCGGCGGCAGACCTCGCTGGCGGCGCGGATGTTGGCCATGCTGACCGGCTGGCCGCCGCCGGAGTTGTTGGTGACGGTGATCATCGCCAGCGGCACGCGGCCGGCGTGGTCGCTCAGCGTTTGCTCCAGCGCCGCCAGGTCGATGTTGCCCTTAAACGGCAGCACGCGCGCCGGGTCGCGGGCCTCGGCCACGGGGATGTCGCGGGCCTCGGCGTGGCGATATTCGACGTTGGCCCGCGTCGTGTCGAAGTGGGTGTTGTTGGGCACGATGTCGCCCGGCTTGAGCAGGGAGCCGAAGAGGATGCGCTCGGCGGCGCGCCCCTGGTGGGTGGGGACGATGTGCTTGAAGCCGGTGATGCGCCGGACGGCGGCCTCGAACTTGTAGAACGACTTCGCCCCGGCGTAGCTCTCGTCGCCCAGCATCATACCCGCCCATTGCCCTGACGACATCGCTCCCGTGCCGGAGTCGGTCAGCAGGTCGATGAGCACGTCCTCGGCCGGCAACAGGAACAGGTTATAGCCGGCCTCTCTGAGCAACTGTTCGCGCTCGGCGCGCGTCGTCTGGCGGATGGGTTCGACGGTCTTGATGCGGAATGGCTCGATAATGGTCTTGAAGTGCATGGCGGTTCTCCGAAAAGTGGGCTGCCGGGATCGTAGCACATCGCCGCCGGAGGCACACGTCGCGTCGCGCTTCTCGCCTCTGGGGCTGGCCGCGCCCTGCTTGGCGCTACCAGCCCGGGTGGGGCACGGCCGGCAGCAAGACGTGTTCGTCCAGCCAGAGGATGGAGCGCCGGTAGAGGCGCAGGTCATTATCGAAGGTGCCACTGACACGCGGCTGGCCGTCGCTGCCCAACGCCAGAGCAAAACCACCCAACCCAAATAGGGATTCGCGCAACCATTGTCCGTCCGCGTCGCGCTGATGATAGGCCATCACCCCGGCCCCGTTGCGCTCAAGGACGTGGACCCGGCCCTCGGCGTCGACCAGCAGGCGGCCGTCGGGGTCTTCCATCGGGAATGTCTCGTCGAAACCGCTGCTTTGCCACTCGTTGCCCGCCTGCTCGGCCATATTCAGCCGGATGAACCACGTCGGCGGCTTGCCACCCTCGAAGCGATTCGTCACGTAGAGACCATAGGCGGCATCGTCAGGTCCCAACGCCATTGCCAGAAACGGCCGGAACGGCAGCGTCGTGGCGGCCCAATCGCCGTCGCTCTGGCGCACGGCGACGTTCAGTTGCTCTGAGCCTTCGCGGTCGTAGAACACCTTTGGCCGGCCCTGACTGTCGAGGGCCAGGTGGGCGAAGTAGACGACGCCCCCGTCCGGGCTGATCGGCTCGCTATGCCAGGCGCCGTTGTCCTTTGTCCAGTAGTTGAGCTGGTCGTTCTGAATCAGGATCAGGTGCGGCTGGTTATCCTGTCCCACGGCCAATTGCAGGCCGCGGCCGGCGGTGGTGATGGGCGTCAGCAACCACTGGCCGGCTGGCCGCGCGCCGGCGACAAGCTGATCCCGCTCGCTGTCCACATAGGCGATCTGGGCCACGCCATCCGGCCCTATCGCCGCGGCAATCTCCAGGCCGGTTGGGGGCGGGCTGGCGACAAAGCTTTTTGTCCACCGATCGCCATCCTTGACCGCCCAGTATAACTGTTGCACAGTCGAATTGTAGGCCAACAGATACGGCCTGTCGGCCGCGTCCAGCACCAACGCCTGCGGTCTGCCCGGCGCGCTCTCCTTGGCCACCGCGTCGAACCGCCAGTAATCGTTGGGATTGGTGATGTAGGTCAGGCCGTCGGCCTCGTGTAGCACGGCAATGTGCGCCACGCCGGCCGAATCCAGCCGCAGCGTGTTGTGGCCGCCGGCCGGCTCGGCCTCGCGCAGCCAGGTCTCTCTCCAGAAGCCGTCGCCCAGCGTGGCATAGATCAAGTGATTATTCTGGCCGACGTAAACGAGGTGCGGCTGGCCCGTCTCGTCCAGCGCCAGATTGGGGGCAAAGCCTTTGCCCGGCTCGATGAGCGTCTGCCAGCCGTCTTCGGTCTCCCAGCGGTAGACGAGTTGGGTCGGGTCGTTGTCGCCGAAGACGACGTGCGCCCGGTCGCCGGCGTCGAGGGCCAGCGATTTGCCGACGAGAATCAGACCCACGCCGACGGTTTGGTGATGCCAGCCGGCGGCATCGCGGCGGGCGAGCGATAGGGTTGCGCCGGGGCCGGGCTGGTTGCCGATCTCGTAAAGGACGACGGGGCGATCCTGACTATCGAGAGCCAGCGCCAGTTGGCCGCGCGGCGCGTGGGGAATGGCCACGGTCTCGCTGACCCAGCCCGCGGGCGAGGCGTGGGCATAAAGAAGGGCGGGCGAGCCATCGGCCGTGCGACCGGTGACGATGACGTGCGGCCGGCCAGTGCTGTCCAGGGCAAGCGAGAGCGCCGGCGCGGCATCGATGCGCGGTAGAGCGACCGTAGCCGTCTGCCACGCGCCATCGGCAGCGCGAGACACAACCAGCAACCCCATTTCGCCGGTCGTGATTGAGGTCGCGGCGGCGACGATGGTCAGCTTGCCCGACGCATCACTGGCGATGGCCGGGCTATAGAAGGGGCCAGCGGCCGTCGTCACCATCTCGAAGCGCCACGTTGTACTCTCGGGCCAGGCGTGAAAGAGTTGGCTCTGGCCAAAAACGATGTGCGGCCTGTCGTCTACGCCCAGCGCCATCCCAGGCGTGCCTTGCCCGGCGAGCGTAGGGCCGGCAGCGACCACTTCGCTGCTCCAGACAGGTAAGGGGACAGGCGGGATGCTGTCCAGGCTCGCGGCTGATCGAGGCCTACCGGCAACGACCAGTACGATCAGCGGTAGCAGACTAAGGAAGATGATTCTCTTGTTCATGGCCCCAAGCCTCCTATTACCATTGTAGATCAGCAGCGGCGCAAATCAATAGCGGTGTCAGGGCCAAAGACCGGATACTCGCTGATCGACGGCACCGGGACGGGCGCCGTTTGCCACGCGCTGCCCGGCGCGCGCGAATAGACGACCAGTTCTCGGCGTTGGCGGCCGGCCTCGGTATAGGCGACGATGGTGATGTTACCCGCGTCGTCGATGGCAATGACCCGGCCGGTCAGCGCGCCCTGCCACGACGCGCCGTCGCGCCAGGCTGTGTACGTTTGTTCCCGCGACACCCTCGCCCGGACACCCGCAAAAGCCTCTTTCGTCCGCGTCTCATTGAGCCTATGCAATGGCCCAGGCAATTGGATGTATAATCTAGTTATGCTTACGAGTGGAGTGGATTGGCGACAACGATAGCATCCACTGGCCTGATCTGGACAAGGACATCAGTGTGGAAGGCATCATCGCCAGACGACGATCAGGGGAGAACCAGCGGTCGTTGCAGCGGTGGTTAGAACGACGATAGCGAGTGGCCTATAATCGATGGCAACTTGCTCCAGAAGATCGGAGTAGACACATGATCGATCTGACGCTTCAAGTTCCAGACGAACTAGCCGAGCGCCTCCAGCCGATCGGGCCTTGGTTGCCAACAGTGATTGAATTGGGGCTTCTCAGGCTTCGAACGCGAGCAGCAGCAGTGGCCAGCGAGGTAGTCGCTTTTCTAGCTACGAATCCGACTCCTGAAGCGGTGCGTGAGTACCATGTTTCTGAAGATGCTCAGACCCGTCTGCGCCGTTTGCTTGCGCTCAATAGCGAGGGACTTTTGGGGGAGGAAGAGCAACGCGAACTAGACGAACTTGCCGAACTGGAGCATGTTCTCATTATGCTAAAGGCACGCGTTTCTGAGTAGGTCATCCACAGGACAAAAAGGTGGAATCGGTATCGGGGAGCTTACGCCGCTTGGTCGTTGAGCGGGCAAACGAGCGGTGATCGTTCTGAGACTCAATCGTGATGAGCGAGTGGCGGAACGCCGCCGACTCATTACGGCAGGTCTCTACTAGAGACCATTTGGTGCAAGAGCCTTTGTCTAGGTCTACTGTGTTAGACAGGAAGAGAAAACCATGCCCACTGAAGCCTACATCTACGACGCCATCCGCACCCCCCGCGGCCGCGGCAAAGCCAACGGCTCGCTGCACGAAGTCCGGCCGCTTGACCTGCTGAAGACGCTCTTCGACGAGATGCGCGTTCGCTACGACCTGGACACATCACAGGTAGACGACGTATTGCTCGGCTGCGTCACGCCGGTCAAGGAGCAGGGCGGCAACATCGCCCGCACCGCGCCGCTCTACGCCGGCTGGGACCTGGATTTGCCCGGCGCGCAACTCAATCGCTTCTGCGCCTCCGGCCTGGAGGCGGTCAACCTGGCGGCCATGAAGGTGCGCTCCGGCTGGGAGGAGCTGGTCGTGGCCGGCGGCGTGGAGTCGATGTCGCGCATCCCGATGGGCAGCGACGGCGGGGCCATGTGGGACGACTACGAGGTGATGGGCCAACTCGACATCGTGCCCCAGGGCATCAGCGCCGACCTGATTGCCTCGTTGGAGGGCTTCAGCCGCGCCGACGTGGACGCCTACGCCCTGCAATCGCAGCAGCGCGCCGCCGCCGCCCAACGCGAAGGGCGCTTCACTTCCATCGTCCCCGTTCGCGACGCCAACGGCCGCGTCCTGCTCGACTGTGACGAGCACGCCCGCGCCGACGCCACGCTGGAAGGCCTGGGCGCGCTCAAGCCGGCTTTCGTCGCCCTGGGCGCGATGGGCTTCGATGCCGTCGCCCTGCGCAAGTACCCGCAACTGACGGCCATCGACCACGTCCACACCGCCGGCAATTCGTCGGGCATTGTGGACGGGGCGGCGCTGGTGCTGGTCGGGTCGAAGGCCAAGGGCGAGGCGCTGGGGCTGCGGCCGCGGGCGCGCATCGTCTCGGCCGCGCTGCTGGGCGACGAGCCGACGATCATGCTGACCGCCCCCGCGCCGACCTCTCAGCGGGCGCTGAAGAAGGCGGGCATGGCCGTCGGCGACATCGACCTGTTCGAGATCAACGAGGCCTTCGCCTCAGTCGTCCTCAAGTTCATCCGCGAGATGGGCCTGCCCGATGGTTCCGCGCGCGTCAACGTCAACGGCGGGGCCATCGCCCTGGGCCACCCGCTGGGGGCCACGGGGGCGATGATCCTGGGTACGGCGCTGGACGAACTGGAGCGGCGCGACCTGTCCACGGCGCTCATTACCCTTTGCGCCGGCGGCGGGATGGGGATCGCGACGATTATTGAGCGGGTATGATATGTGTGTCCGAATTGAGTTCGTAGGGACGCATCGGTTATGAGAACTTGCTGCTATGCTATAATGATGACTTGGCAGGGCGCACGTCGGATTAGGCGTTCCGGTCAAAAGGGGAATGAGATGACGTTTGTGGTCTTAAGCAAAGACGAGAACACGATCTCCTTGCCGGCCGAGCTAATGGATAAGTTAATGCTGCGAGAAGGAGACCAAGTCACTGCTATTCTCGACGGCCAGACGCTTCGTTTGGCCAAGCTGGATAGTTTCCTTCATCTACGAGGCGTATTTGCGGAAGATTCATCCTTCGATGAGGCGATGAATCTGCTTGAGCAATCGTGGCAATCATGGAACTCGGCGAGATCTGCATCGACACCAATGTTCTAATCGCCTTCCTTAAGGGTCGTGATCCGGCGGCAACGGCCCTGGAATGGATTGTGCGCAATACACAGGTATTCGTTACAGCGATCACTGCCTATGAACTTCTTTTTGGAGTAGCCCGTGCGAATCGCAGAATAGGCGAGGATCAGTTGTTGGAGGTCATGGCCATTCTGCCATTTGATGCGCCCTCTGCAGCAAGGGCAGCCACCTTACACGACGCCTTGATTCGCAGCAACCAGGACATTGGCGTGAAAGACGTCATGATTGCCGCAATTTGCCAGCAGCATGATTTGCCCTTGCTCACTCTAAATGAGCGCCACTTCAACCGCGTCGAGGGATTAACTATTCTCACTCCAGAGCAAATTCTTCAACTGTTGGATTCCAGATCTTCCTTGCAGTCTGATTAGGTTATCGCAACCTCTTTCGTTGTGGGCCATACAGGGATACTCTCCCCTTTGCATCGTTTGCTGAATCGCCCAACTCAGCCATCGCCATTCGCCACCCTCACCGGAATCGCCACCTCGTCAAACGTCCCGTCGGCGCGCACGACCGTCAGCAGCAGCGTGTAGAGGCCATCGTCCAGGAGCGTCGTGTCCCATACGCCCAACTCGCCATCGGCCACGGCCGTCTCCCCGCGCGCGACGATGAGATGCATCGCCTCCGGCATCAGCCCGCTGAACCACGATAGCCGGTAGTAGGCGAAATCATCGCCGCCGGCCGAACCAACCACCGACCACTGACCTTGAGGCGACTCCTGTCGCCCGACCCCTTGAGGCGACTCCTGTCGCCCGACCACCGCCCACGGCTCCGGCGACGCCACCGCCGCGCCGCCCGACCGCGTGGGCACGCGACGGATGGGATCGTATTCGGTCGGCGGGGCGGGGATGCCGTGGTCGGCCGCCCACTGGGCCGCTTCGGGCGGGAAGACGGTGAAGACGCGCCGCTCGACCAGGTTCGGCGGCGTGAAGATGGTCGCCAGCCGGCCGGTCTCGCGGTTGACGGCCACCTCACGCAGCATCGTGTCCGTAGCCGTCGGCTCTGTGCCGGCCACGAACCACTCAATCACCGTCGGGCAATCCGGCCCGCCACGCGACGGCGGCAGCCCGGACAGGGCGCAGACATCGACGGCGTGCAGCCCCGCCGGCCGCGGCCACTCCCCGGCCGGTTGCCCGCCCAGCGCCTGGTCAAGGCTGTCGC
>JAIBAS010000566.1 GCA_019695075.1 Promineifilum sp.
AGCCAGCCGGAGCGCGGGCGCGGGCGGGCTGCCGTGCGCCGCCGCTGGGCCGGCCAGACCAACCAGGCCACCGCGGGCAAGGCCAGCAGGAGCAACAGCGCGGCCGGGGTTGTGAAACTCATTGGGATAATCGCCCGTTTTCCAATCTTATCCCAATGACAAAATTGGGAAATAGTTGGGATATTTGTAGAGCGGGTTGGCAACCCGCCTTTCCCGCCTACCCCACCTTTGAAGAGGCGGGTTGCCAACCCGCCCTACAAGTTACTTGAGGATGTAGTACGTACCCTTCTTGGAGCCGATCTTCAGCAGCACGCCACGGTCAACCAGATCGGCCAGGTCGAGGCGCAGCGTCTCCGGCGACACGTCGGGGCACAGCTGGCGGTACTCGCGGTTGGTGATGCTGCCCGACTCGCGCACGAAGTTGACCGCGCGCGTCTGGCGCTCGTTCATGCTGCGCGTCCAGCGCGGCGGGGCCGCCCGTTCGCGCTTGTTCGACAGGACGACGGTGAAGGAGTGGGGCGTGGCCCGGAACTCCGGCGGCGGGTGGCCGGCCTGCACCATCTCCTCGATCATCTGGTCGATGCCCAGCCCCAGTTCCTCGATGTAGCCCCACTGGAACAGGCCGTTGACCAGCCGCGGGTTGCGCGAGAAGTGCTCATCGACCAGGTTATCCAGCGTCATGTAGCCGGGCAGGCCGCCGGGGCTGATGATCTCCAGCCGGTCGGCGTACATGCGAATTTCGATGCGCCGGCCGGCGATGCGGTAGTCGCGGTGGGCCACGGCGTTAATGAGCGCCTCACGCACCGCCTGCCGTGGGTATTCCAGCACTTCCTCGCGCTCCAGCCCGTTGACCGTCGCGCCGATGCGCATCTCGTCGAAGACGATGGCCCAGGCGCGGTCGATGATGTCGGCCAGCGGCCCGGTCAGTTCGGCGCGCCGGCCATAGCCCACGCCGCCGTCCTCGCCGCGCGGCTCGGTGCCGGGGAACTTGACGAAGACGACGCCACTCTGGGGCACGAAGGCCTGCGGGTTGCGGCCGAAGAGCAGCACGCCGATGAGCGTCGGCTGCCCTTCGCGGTCGGTCGCGCCGATCTCGTAGAGCAGTTGCGCCCGCGACGGCGGGCCTGTGGCTGTGTGCCTCTCGCGCTTCTCCAGGTATTCGTCGATCGTCTCTTCGTTCAGGTCATCGCGGCGCGCGCCGGGGACGGTCTCCGTCTCGAAATCGACCGTCGGCCGGGCAATGCTGAGGGCGCGAATCTCCTCGCCGCTCAGGGGGCGATTCTCGTCGCGCTGGCGCACCAGGACGCGGCCGTCGGACAGGCTGTGCAGTTCCAGGCTGCGCGGCACATTGATGCCGATGAAGCGCCCGCCGGGCAGCTCAACGGACTGGAATTGCGTCGGCACGGGCGGCCGGCACAGGGACGCGGCGGCATGGAGAGCCAACTCGGCCTCGTCCTCCCAGACCTCGCCCGCCGGCCGGCCGTCGCGGTCAACGCCCAGGACGATCAGCCCGCCGTCGCTGTTGGCCAGTGCCACCAGCGCCTCGGCCAGCGGCAGCGCCGACGGCTCGGCCAGGTAGACGGTGCGGGGGCCGGGTTTGGCGGTAACCGGTGTCACGCGCTATGCCCGCTACCCGGCAAGTCCCACGGCTGTGGGCTGTGCATGTCCAGCGCGGCCATCGCCGCGCCGACGATGCCGGCCTCGTTGCGGAAGGCGGCCGGCAACAGCTTGGCCCGCACCTGAATCTGGGGGAAGAACTTCTCGTGCTTCTTGCTGACTCCGCCGCCGACGATGATGACGTCGGGCCAGAAGAGCAACTCGATGTGCTGGAAATAGGCGTTCAGCCGCGCGCCCCACTCCTTCCAGCCCAGGCCGTCCAGCTCGCGCACGCGGTCGGAGGCCCATTGCTCGGCCGTCTTCTTGCTGTCGCGCAGGTAAACGCGCCCCAGCTCGAAGTTGGGCACGAGACGGCCGTTGATGAACAGGGCGCTGCCGATGCCCGTGCCGATGGTGAAGACCATGACCACGCCCTGCTCGCCCTTGCCCGCGCCGAAGTACATCTCCGCCAGGCAGGCCACATCGGCGTCGTTGCCCACGGTCGTCGGCTGGCCGGTGGCGGTGTGGATGCGCTCAGCCAGGTTGACGCCCGTCCAACCGGGGAAGGCCAGGGCCGTCGGCGGCGTCATCACCTCGCCGCGCATGACCACGGCCGGGAAGCCGACGCCGATGGGGCCGCTGTAGTTGAACTGGTTGACAAGCTCGGCCACGATGGCGATGACCGCCTCCGGCTGGAACTCCGGCGGCGCGGGCAGGCGCAGCCGCTCCGTCACCAATTCGCCCGTGGCCGCGTTGACGACAGCCCCTTTGATGCCCGACCCGCCGATATCGATCCCCAGCAGTTCCATGTCGCTCTCCTCGCTTGTCTATTCCGTCTCGCCAATCGTCTTGTAGAACAGTGGCGGCGGGGCCACGGGCGTGTCGCTCAACGTCAGCGCCGCCGGGATGTCGCGCTGCGCCGCCTGCAAGGTCATGTCGTCGTCGGCGTGGATCTCGCCGATGACCTGGCCCGGCGCGACGCGGTCGCCGATCTTGACCGTCAACAGGAAGCCGACGGCCGGATCGACCGTGTCGGTCTTCACCAGCCGGCCGCCGCCACAGCGCACGCAGACCCAGCCCAGCTCAGACGTGTCCATCGCCGCCACGTAGCCGCCGGCGCGGGCCTCGATTGGCTCGACGTAGCGCGCCTGGGGCAGCCGCGCCGGGTCGTCCACCTGTCGCCCGTCGCCGCCCTGGGCCACGACGAGCTGGCGGAACTTGGCCAGGCC
>JAIBAS010000607.1 GCA_019695075.1 Promineifilum sp.
CGATCTCTGCTGGGGCGCGGGCAGCGGCAGCGGCGGCGCGGCCGAAGACCAGCCCGGCCCCTACGTCCAGATCAACGCCGGCTGGGGCCACACCTGCGCCCTGACCCCGACCGGCGCGGCCGACTGCTGGGGCAGCAACACCGACGGCGAGTCGGAAGACCAGCCCGGCCCCTACACCCAGATCAGCCTCGGTTCAAACCACACCTGCGCCCTGAAGCCGGACGGCGCGGTCGATTGCTGGGGTGAAAACGACTACGGCCAGGCCACAGACAAGCCCGGCCCCTATACCCAGATCAGCGCCGGCCTGTGGCAGACTTGCGGGCTGACGCTGCTCGGCAATGCCGAGTGCTGGGGTTCTTACGGGAGCAGCAGCAGCACCGCGACCGGCCAGACCGGCCCCTTCGTCCAGATCAGCGCCGGCCCTTCGCGAACCTGCGGGCTGACGCCGGCCGGCGCGGCCGACTGCTGGGGCCAGAGTATTACTGACGCGGGTGACCGGCCCGGCCCCTTCACCCAGTTAGCCGCTGGCAACTTCGAATCCTGCGGCCTGACTCCGTCCGGCGCGTTCACCTGCTGGGAAGAGTCCACGTCCGGGTTCGACGAAGCCGGTCCCTTCGGCCCCTACCAGGCGCCGGCCCTGCCGGGAATCGTCGCCGTCGGCGAGCTGCACGCCTGCGCCCTGAAGCCGGACGGCTCGGTTGATTGCTGGGGCAGCAACGCCGAGGGTCAGGCCGTTGACCAGACCGGCCCTTATATCGAGGTCAGCAGCGGTTACCGCCACACCTGCGCCCTGAGTCCGGCCGGCCCGGTTGATTGTTGGGGGCGCAACAACTACGGCCAGGCGACAGACCAGCCCGGCGATTATAACCAAGTCGACGCCGGCAGCGACCACACCTGCGCCCTGAAGCCGGACGGCTCGGTGGACTGCTGGGGCCGGAATGACTTCGGCCAAGCCGAGGACAAGGCCGGCCCCTATATCCAGGTCAGCGCCGGAGGCAGCCACACCTGTGCCCTGACGACCTCCGGCGCGGTTGATTGCTGGGGCAACACCGCCGGCGGCCGGGCGGATGACCGCGTCGGCCCCTACGTGCAGGTCAGCGCCGGGCGCTCCCACACCTGCGCCCTGACGCCGATCGGCGTGGCCGACTGCTGGGGCGACAACGCCGCCGGCCGGGCGGAGGATCAGCCCGGCCCCTTCACCCAGATCGCCGCCGGTTGGGGCCACACCTGCGCTCTGACGCCCGACGGGGCGGCCGACTGCTGGGGGCTGAACGACAAGGGCCAGGCCACCGACCAGCCCGGCCCCTACCTTCAGGTCAGCGTCGAGTATAGCCAGACCTGCGCCTTGCGGCCGTCCGGTGAGGTCGATTGCTGGGGCGACAATTCGTCCGGCCAGGCGACGGACCAGCCCGGCCCCTATGGCGCCTGGGTGTGGCCGTGGCTGAACTTCCCGGAGATCATTACCACCGGCGAGCACCATTCCTGCGGCCTAACCCCGCGCGGCGCGGCCGATTGCTGGGGCGGCGGCGACTTCGGCCAGGCGACTGACCAGCCCGGCCCCTACACCGAGGTCAGCGCCGGGCGCTTCCACACCTGCGCTCTGCGGACAAACGGCGCGGTCGATTGCTGGGGCAAAAATGAGAACGGCCAGGCGGCCGACAAACCCGGCCCCTATATCCAGGTCAGCGGCGGCGGCGAACACACCTGCGCCCTGAAGCCGAATGGTTCGGTGGATTGCTGGGGTCTTAACACCGACGGGCAGGCGACCAACATGCCCGGCCCCTACACCCGGATCGACGCCGGCTGGACCCACACCTGCGGCCTGACCCCGGCCGGAGACGTCGACTGCTGGGGCAGCAACAATGACAACCGGGCGGCCGACAGGACCGGCCCCTACATGCAGGTCAGCGCCGGCGACCGCCAGACCTGCGCCATCACCCCGACCCGCCGCCTCGATTGCTGGGGCGGCAACCCCGACGGCCAGACCACCGGCCAGACCGGCCTCTACTACCTGGTCAGCGCCGGCTGGAAGCATACCTGCGGCATCACCATCGCCGGAGCGATCGACTGCTGGGGCAGCAACCAGTTTGGCCAGTCGGCCGACCAGACCTCCGGCCCCTACTTCCAGGTCAGCGCCGCCAGTGGCCACAGTTGCGCCTGGACGCTCGGCGCGGGGGCTAACTGCTGGGGTGACAACGCGCTTGGCCGGGCCGAAGACCAGCCCGGCCCCTTTGGTTCCTATTCCCCCTGGGCGGAAGTCGTGGTCAAGAAGGTCGTCGTCGGCAGCCCGCCGGCCAATACGTGGGCCTTCAGCGGCGATCTGGGCGACTTCACCCTGCCGGCCGCCGGTGGCGAACAGACCTTCTCGCCGGCTCCCGGCAGCAGTGTCACCATCACCGAGACCGACCGGCCCGGCTGGGCGGCCACGGTGGCCTGCACCGGCGGCCAGACGGGCATCGCCTCGGTGACGTTGACGGCCGCCGAGGCCACGACGGCCACCTGCACCTTCACCAATACGCTCTGCCAGCCCGGCTCCTACGACAACGGCACGATCTGCAAGGCCGCCGATCCGGGCTACTACGTCCCCGGCGCGGGCGCGACGGAGCAACTGAAGTGCCCCGCCGGCACGACCTCCAACGGCGGGGCCAGCGCCTGCCATCCGATTGGTTCGCCCGGCTACAAGATATTGCTGCCCACCGTTCTGGCCCTCGATTAGCCAGGACGAGCGACTCATTCGCAGTGACGAGGGCGACGCCTGTCGCCCTCGTCATTTTTTATCAGGGGCGTTGCATTCCCTTGTGTTGGCCCGGCCGATATGGTATTGTCCCTGCCGGTAAGCCCGATCACAAGGATCGCCGGCCGGCGCTCAGCGATGAGTTTGAGCTTGGCGCTGCCAACACTCCCTTCCCGGTGGCTCTTGCCCGATCGCCTGCCGCCCGCCTGCCCCGCAGGGGCGCGAGGCCGGCCCTTTTCCAAGCACGATGAACAAGCGATCCCATCACCTCGCCAATCTTGAATGGCCTGCCATTCAAGATACCTCACAGCTTTCCAAAAGGAGATCTCTCATGTCGCACGTGAAGTCGTTAGCCGTTGTTCTGCTCATGGTGCTGTTGCTCACCCTGGCGTTGGGCAGCAGCGCCGCCGCCGCGCCGCCCACGCCGCCGGCCACGCCCGACTTTGGCCCCAATGTGATCATCTTCGATCCCAGCATGCCCACGGCCGACATCCAGGCCGCCGTCGACGCCATCTATGCCCAGCAGGTCGATGACGAGATGGGGCCGAACCGTTATGCCCTGTTGTTCAAGCCCGGCGTCTATGGCAGCGCCGCGACGCCGCTCATCGTCAAGGTGGGCTACTATACCGAGGTCGCCGGCCTGGGCCTGTTGCCGACCGACGTGGTGATCAACGGCCACGTTGACGTCTACAACCGCTGCCTGGCCGCCAATAACTGCATCGCCCTGGTCAACTTCTGGCGGTCGCTGAGCAACCTGACCATCAACGTCATGGGGCTTAGCGATTGCCGGTCTTCGGGTAATTTCTGGGCCGTCTCGCAGGCGTCGCCGATGCGCCGGGTCAACATCACCGGCGGCAACCTGACGCTGATGGACTATTGCACCGCCGGCCCGCAGTACGCCAGCGGCGGCTTCATCGCCGATTCACAGACGGGCTTTATCATCAACGGTTCGCAACAGCAGTTCATGGTGCGCGATAGCGCCATCGGCGGCTGGTCGAATGCCGTCTGGAATGTGGTCTTCTCCGGCGTGCTCGGCGCGCCGGCGAACTCCTTCGGCCCCACGCCCTATGACCCGCCGCCGTATACGACGCTGGAAACAAGCCCCATCACGCGCGAAAAGCCGTTCCTGTACGTGGATGACCAGGGCAAATACAACGTCTTCGTGCCCGCGCCGCGCACGAATTCGTCCGGCACGACGTGGGGCAACGGCCCGGCGGCCGGCACGTCCATCCCCATCGACAAATTCTTCCTGGCCAAGCCGACTGATAGCATCAATCAGATCAACGCCGCCCTCAAGCGCGGCGCGAACGTGCTCTTCACCCCGGGTGTCTATCAGCTGGACAGGCCGGTTGCAGTCGGCCGGCGCGACGCCGTGGTGCTGGGCCTGGGCTTGCCGACCCTGGTGCCGCAGCGGGGCAACATGGCCATGCAGGTCGGCGACGTGCCGGGAGTGAAATTGGCCGGGCTGATGATCGACGCCGGCCCGCGGAATTCGGCTTTCCTGCTCCAGGTTGGATCGCGCCGTCAGAGGAACGGGGCGAGCAACCCCGGCAACCCGACCCTGCTGGCCGACATCTTCTTCCGCATTGGCGGGGCCACCCCCGGCAAGGCCACAACCACCCTCCTGGTGAATAGCGACTACGTTCTGTTGGACAACATCTGGGCCTGGCGCGCCGACCACGGCAACGGCGTGGGCTGGACGGAGAACACGGCCGACACCGGCGTGATCGTCAACGGCGACCACGTGACGGCCTACGGCCTGTTCGTGGAACATTACCAGAAGACCGAGACGATCTGGAACGGGGAATACGGCCGCACGATCTTCTTCCAGAACGAGATGCCCTATGACCCGCCGAGCCAGGCCGGCTGGCAGCACAACGGCGTGAACGGCTATGCCGTCTATAAGGTGGCCGATTCCGTCAAGAACCACGAGGTGTGGGGTATGGGCAGCTACAGCTACTTCAACGTCGGCCCGGACATCCGTGCCGAGCGCGCCTTCGAGGCCCCGGTCACGCCCAACGTGAAATTCCACAGCCTGGTGACCGTCTTCCTCAACGGCAACGGTGGCATCGACCACGTGATCAACGACACCGGCGCGGCCGTCAATTCGACGAACCAGGTGTCCAACGTCGTCAGCTACCCCTAAGTGAATTAGGAATTACGAAATAGGAATTAGGAATGAAGGAAGCACGAACTCAGGAGATTCCTGATTCGTCATTCCTAATTCCTAATTCCTAATTGAATTAAATCTGGTTTTGCGCCCGGTAGTCGGCGATGGCCTGGCGCAGCGTGGCGCGGTTGCTGAGGGCCGCGCGGGCCGGGGCGGCCAGTTGCTGCTCGTAGGCCGTGCCGACCTGGTTGGCCTGGTCGGCCGTCGTCCGCGCCCGCGTGATCACTTCGTCGCGCAGAGGACGCAGGAAGCGGCGTTGCAGGGCCGGTTCGCCGTCGATGCGTTGCAGCCACACATCCAGCGGCTGGGCGATATTGGTGTCCAGCCCGGCGATGGTGCTGGGCGTCTCGGCCAGCAGCGCCGTCAGCGCGCCCATGACGCCGGCGGCCTTCTCGCCCGCCCCGCCCGGCAGCCAGCGCCGGATGCCCTCGAACCACTCCTGGAGCATCTCCAGGAAGTTGCCCATGCGGTCGACGGCGCGTTGCAGCCAGCCCTCAATGTCGGCGTAAAAGCCGCGCAGCTTCTCCCCCTGGACGCCCAACCACTGCCGGCCGCTGTCGAGCAGGGGGATGTGGGCTTCGACTTCGCCCAACGCCAGTTGGCCGCCGTCCAGCCCGGCCGACAGCGCGGGCACGCCGCCGAGCAACTCGTTGATCTTCTCGCCGACCGCGCCCAGGCCGCTTTCGACGATGCCGCCCAGGTCGGCCCCGTCGAGCTGTTCATAGAGGGCCACCAGCCCGCCGAGGATGCCCAGCTGCGTCCGCGCCCCGTCCAGTTCCAGCGTCAGGGCGTCATGCGCGCCGCGGACGTTGGCTTCGCCCGCCCGCGCCGCCTCCAGGTCGCGTAGCGCCTGGTCAAGTTGCGCCTGTAGCTGCATGTTCTCCGCCTGCGACGCGGCCAGTTGGGCCAGCGCATCCTGCGAGCCGTTCACCACTTGCCCGGCCGCGGAGACGGCCGGCGCGAGCGTCGGATAGATATCGACGACGCTCCCGCTGAGCGTCGTCGCTGGGGCCGGGCCGGTGGAGATAACCACATCGGCCGGGGAGATCGTGCGTTTAAGGATCGCCGCGCCGCCGCCGGTGGCCACCGCCGCGGCGGCCGTCACCGTCGCTACCTTGATGAATCCGCGTCGGGAAACGCCATTCGCGTTCTGTCGGGTCATGTTGTGTACCTGTTACCTCGCCCAAAGTCCGTGGCCGCAGCCACGCGCCGTCCACACTGCAGACGACGTGAACCCGATGTCTGTTACGGACTTCTCATCCTCTACGCATGGCCGGCTCCCATCGTTGCGCCCCCTCCGGCGCCACGCGCCGACCTACTCCTTTGGCCCGTAGCCGAATTGCCGCAGCAGTTGCGGGTCGCGCCGCCAGTTCGGCTCAACCTTGACCCACAACTCTAGGAACACCTTGCTATCGACAAGTTGCTCGATCTGCTCGCGCGCCGCCGCGCCAAGCTGCTTGAGCTGCGCCCCGCCCGCGCCGATGATGATGCTCTTATGGCTGTCGCGCTCGACGAAAATGTCGGCGCTGACGTAGATCGTGCCGTTGTCGCGCTCCTTATAGTCGCGCACCTGGACGGCCGTGCCATAGGGGATCTCGTCGCGCAACTGGAGCATGAGCTGCTCGCGGATGAGTTCGGCGGCGATGTTGCGCACGAAGATGTCGGTGATCTGCTCTTCGGGGTAGTAGCGCGGCCCTTCCGGCAGGGTCGCCACCAGCCGGGCCAGCAACTCGGCCACCCCCTCGCCCGTGGCGGCGGCGAGGTGATGCCACTCCGCGCCGGGCAGCAGCGCCGTATAGGCCTCGGTGCGGGCCAGAACGTCGGCCGCGGCCACCGCGTCGGTCTTGTTCAGCCCCAGGAGCACCTTGCTGCTCTTCAGCCCGGCCAGCCGCTCGGCGATGAGCCGGTCGTTCTCGCCGGGCATCTCGGTCAGGTCGAGCAGCCAGAGGACGACATCGGCGTCGTCGAGCGTCTCCAGGGCGGCCTGAACCATGTAGGTGTCCAGTTCGTGGCGCGGCTGGGTGATGATGCCGGGCGTATCGACGAAGACGATCTGGTACTCCGGCTCGGTGATGATGCCCAGTTGCCGCGTGCGCGTGGTCTGCGGCCGGTGGCTGACGGCGGCGATCTTCTGCCGCATGAAGGCGTTCATCAGCGTGCTCTTGCCCACGTTGGGCCGGCCGACGAGGGCTACAAAGCCGGAGCGGTGGCCGGTCGGCGTTTCGTAGCCGGCGTTCTCTTCGCCCCTCGGGGCCGCGTCTTCATCGCTCATGCGTCATTCGCTCCAGTTCGCGCGCCGTCAGGTCGGGCCGCTCGTCGCGCAATAGCGGCAGGCGCAGCCGGGCGGCGCGCAGGGCATCGGTGTCGAGAGTGGCCACCACCAGCGCCGGCTCGCCACGCGGCCCCTCGACCAACAGGCCGGCGTCGGGGCCGTAGACCGTCGAGCCGCCCCAGAACTCGGCGTCCCCCTCACGGCCGGCGCGGTTGACGTGGACGACGAAGTCGGTGAAGAGCAGGGCATAGGCGCGGTTGATGGCCAGCACCTTGTCGGCCGTGCTCGTCGCCTCGGCCTGACCATGCTCCAGCGACGCCGACAGCAGCAGCAGGATGTCGGCGCCGTCCTGCCACAGCAGGTAGGGCATACTGGCGTGCCAGAAGTCCTCGCACACCAGCAGCCCAACGCGGCCGAAGCGCGTGTCAAACGCGCGCACGCGGTCGCCGTGGGCGAAGGTGTGGGCCTCGTCGAATTCGCCGTAGGTCGGCAGGTAGACTTTGCGGTGGCGATGGACAAGCCGCCCGGCGGAGAGGTAGGCGGCGGTAATGTAGTAGCGGTGGCGCTCATCGACCTCGACGAAGCTGACGACGAGGTCTAGCCGCTCGCTGGCCGCCAGCAGGGCGGCGAAGGTCGGGTCGGCGGCGTCGGCGCGGATGGCCACGTCGAAGGCCCGTTCGCCCAGCCCATAGCCGGTCAGGGCCAGTTCGGGAAAGACGAGCAGATCGACGCCTTGGCCGGCCGCCTCAATGGCCCAATCGAGGTGGAGCTGCAAGTTGGCGGCCAGGTCGCCCAGCACGGGCGTGGCCTGAGCTAGGCCGACGGTGAATTTCATGGCGGCATTGTACCAAATTGGCCCGGCCAGAACCAATAATAGCACAAAAGTTCTATCGTGGCGCGATTCTCCCGAATCGCGATGCGCCCTGATGAAGAAACGCGATTCGGGAGAATCGCGCCACACTAGGCGCGCAGGTACCAGTCGAAGAACCGCTCCGTCCGCCGCTGCCAGTCCATCTCCGTCTCGTGGCGCAGGAAGCCATGCGGCTCGCCGGCGTAGGTGACGTATTCGAAGACCTTGTCGTGCCGCCGCAACGCCTCGGCCCACTCCTCCGACGCCTGCGGCGGCACGACGTCGTCGGCCAGCCCATGGAGCAGCAGGATGGGCGCGCGCACGTTGGCCATCTCGTGGATGGGCGAGGCGGCGCGGTAGACGGCCCAGTTGTCGCGCGGATGGCCCAGCATCATCTCCGTATACAGGCGCGTGCCCCGCTCACATTGCGCCCAGGAGCTATAGACGTTGGCATCGCCGTATTTGCTGACGCCGCAGGCGAACAGGGTGTCCGGGTCGCGGGCCAGGGAGCAGGCGACCATGTAGCCGCCGTAGCTGCTGCCTAGGATGCCGATGTGGGCCGGGTCAACGCCCAGCGTGTGCAGGAAGCGCGCCCCGTGGAGTACGTCCTGCGTGTCGCCCACGCCCCAATTGTTATAGTTGGCGTGCTCGAAGGCGCGGCCGTAGCCGGTGCTGCCGCGGAAGTTGGGGGCCAGGTAGGTATAGCCCTTGGCGACGAAGTACTGCGCCAGCGCGTCCCATTGGTTGCGGGTGCGGTCGGCTGGGCCGCCGTGGGGGCGGATGATGGCGGCCCCCTCTTCCCAACCCTCTCCCGGGGGGCGAGGGGGCTTTGGGCGCCACAGGAGGGCGGGTATCTCCAGCCCGTCGAAGCTGGGGTAGCGCCGGTGCTCCGGCGTCACCAGATCGAGGGCGGCCAGCGCCGGGGGCAGGGAGAAGGTCAGCGCGGTCATGTGGCCGCCGTCTACTGTGACGCGGTAGATGTCGGGCGGCAGGATGGCGCTCTCGTACTCAACCGTCAGAAAGCGGCCGTCCGGCGACCAGTGCGGCGCGGCATAGCAGCCGCCGGCCGGCCGCAGAGTCCGCGTCGCGCCGCCATCCACCTCGACGAGCAGAAGGTCGGTGTTTTCCTCGCGCTCGACGCAGACGGCCAGCCGCGTCCCGTCGGGGGCGATGGCGAAGTCGGTCACATCGGCGTTGAGGCGAGTCAGTTGCCGCAGTCCGTCACCATCCGGGCCGATGGCCCACACTTCCGTCCAGCCGCTGCGCTGCGACAGGAAGGCGAGCCAACGGCCGTCGGGCGACCAGCGCGGCGACCACGCCTTCTCCTTCGGCAGGCCAAAAAGCATTCTCGTCTCGCCGCTCGTTATATCAATCAGGCGCAAGTCCCAACGGTTGAGGTCGTCGAACGGGCGGTGGATATAGGCGACGTATCTTCCGTCTGACGAGGGCGCGGCCTCCAGGTTATCGCCGCTGTCGTTGCCGGCCAGCAGGCGCGGCCACGCGCCGTCGCGGTCGGTCAGCAGCAGGATATGGGCATCGTTACGCTCGGCCGCGATGATGATCCCGGCGCTGTCGGGCAGCCAGACCGGCGACCAGGCCGCGGCGGCGAAGTCGCTGACGGCGCGGGAGAGGCCACGGCCGTCGGCCGGAGCGACATGGACGTGGCCGCCCTGGGTGAAGGCCAGCCGGCGGCCATCGGGCGACCAACGCGGCGGGCTGTCCCACCAGTAGATCGTTTTGGCCCGGTCGGCCGAGACGCGCCGCGGCCAGCCGCCGGCCAGGGCTTGCGTGTAGATATCCGAGCGGCCGTCGCGCTCCCAGACGAAGGCCACCTGCTGCCCGTCGGGCGACAGTTCGTGGTGGTGGATCAGGTTCAGCGAGTTGACGAGGGCCAGACTCCAGCCGTTGGGGGGCTTCAGGTCGGGGCGGTCAACGGAGGGCCAGCCGTGGCGTTCGTACTTCTCGGCGACAGTGACCCGATGGCTCATGGCACGGTGTTGATGGTGAGGCCTTCCGGCAGCGGCTCAATCTCGACTGTGCCCAGGCTATGCTCCCGGTGCCGCGGGTAGCTGGCCTTGTAGCCCAAGGCCCGCCCGAGAGGCGCCAGGACGGCAAAGATGACCTTCTGCACCGCTGGCGGCGGGCTCATGAACTGGACTGTGTCGGTGAATTCCTGGGAAATGACGGCTAGTTGCAACGGGTTGGGCACACCCTTCTTGTTGGTCTTGCCCTCCGCGGCCAGGCCGAACAGCGTGATCACCATTTCCTCGAAGCGCGCCGCCGGCCGAATTTCGACGATGACGCGGGCCTCTTCGTCGCCGGCGTTCCACCAGTCGTGGGGGACGCCCTTCGGCAGGTCGGCCGATTGCCCGGCCGTCAGGACGCCAGTCTGGCCATCGAGCATGTAGCCGATCTTGCCGCTGACGACGGTGAACCTTTCGTCAATGGTAGGGTGCAGGTGCGCCCCCAGTACCGCGCCACCGGGCCGCACGCGCAGGTCGGAGACCAACAGCTTGCCTCCTGTCTCCTCCGTGCCGATGCGCGTATAACCGTACTCGCCCGTCACAGGGTTCTCATAGCGATCGCCGGCTTTGGACATTGATCCTTCCCGAGATAACTAGCAGTGTAACAAACACAGTAAGGCCCCAGCGTAAGCTGAGCGCCAGCATTCTCTGAGAAATAGCGCTGCCGTCAAGGTGCATTACGGCCTGAATTTTGGCTCCACCTCATGACACGCCACCCAGTGCCCGGGGTCAATCTCGCGCCAGACGGGTACGTGGGTTGTGCAGTGTGGCTGGGCGATGGGGCAGCGGGTGTGGAAGCGGCAGCCGGTCGGCGGGTTGATGGGGCTGGGCACGTCGCCCTCCAGGACGATGCGCTTGCGGCGGCGGGCCAGCTTGGGGTCGGGCACGGGCACGGCCGACAGCAGCGCCTGCGTGTAGGGGTGCAGCGGCTCCTCGTAGAGGTCGTCCTTGGCCGCCGACTCGACCATGACGCCCAGGTACATGACCACCACCCGGTCGCAGATGTGGCGCACCATGCTCAGGTCGTGGGCGATGAACAGGTAGGTCAGCCCCAGCCGGTCTTGCAGCTCCTCCAGCAGGTTGACCACCTGCGCCTGGATGGACACGTCCAGGGCGGAGATCGGCTCGTCGCAGACCAGAAACAGTGGGTCAGAGGCCAGCGAACGGGCGATGCCGATGCGCTGGCGCTGGCCGCCGGAGAACTCATGGGGGAAGCGGTTGATGTAGCGGCTGTCCAGCCCCACCAGAGCCATCAGTTCCTTGACGCGCTCCGTCCGCGCCGCTTCGCCATCCACGAGGTTGTGGACGCGCAGCGGTTCGGAGATGATGCCGTTGACCGTCCAGCGCGGGTTGAGCGAGGCGAAGGGGTCCTGGAAGATCATCTGCGCCCCGCGGCGGATGGCCAGCCACTCGTCGCCCGTGGCCGTCTGGACGTGATGGCCGGCGATGGTGCTGTAGCCGCTGGTGGCCGGGTAGAGGCCCAGCAGCGTCCGCCCGGCCGTGGACTTGCCGCAGCCGCTCTCGCCCACCAGCCCCAGCGTCTCGCCGCGGGCGATCTCGAAGGAGATGCCGTCCACCGCCCGCACCTGCCCGGTGACGCGCTGGAAGATCAGCCCCTGGCGGATGGGGAAGTGTTTGGTCAACTCCACGACGCGCACCAGCGGCTCGCCGTTACTCGTGGGTCGTTCGTCGTTGATCATTGCTCGTTCATGCTAGAAGAGCTCACGCAAAGGACGCGAAGGGGGCAAAGAGCGCAAAGAAGATAACGAGGCTTTCTTCTTGGCGTCCTTTGCGTGAGCTCTTCTTCTTCATTCCTAATTCCTAATTATTCCCCTCTCCCCCCGCCAGCACCCAACACGCCGACCGCTGCGTCGGCGAGACGGGCATGAGCGGCGGCCGCTCGACGCGGCAGCGCTCGATGACGTACTCGCAGCGCGGCGCGAAGGGACAGCCGCGCGGCTCCACCAGCAGGTTGGGCGGCGCGCCGGGGATGGAATTGAGCCGGCTGTCGCGCCGCCGGTCGACGCGCGGCAGCGCCCCCAGCAGGGCCAGCGTGTAGGGATGCCTGGGCCGGTCGAACAGGCTATCCACGTCCGCCTCCTCGACGATCATGCCGGCGTACATGACGATGACGCGCTCGGCCAGCCCGGCCACCACGCCCAGGTCGTGGGTGATCCAGATGAGGGCCATGCCCAGCTTCTCGCGCATCCGCGTCACCAATTCGACGATCTGCGCCTGGATGGTTACGTCGAGGGCCGTCGTCGGCTCGTCGGCGATCAGCAGGCTGGGGTTGCAGGCCAGCATCATGGCGATCATCACCCGTTGGCGCATGCCGCCGGAGAACTGGTGCGGGTAATCGCCCAGCCGCCGGGCCGCGTCGGGGATGCCGACCAGTTCCAGTAGCTCGACGGCCCGGTCGCGGGCCTGCTCCGGCGACATATTGGCGTGGCGGCGCAGCGACTCGGTCATTTGCCGCCGGACGCTGAGCACCGGGTTGAGCGAAGTCATCGGGTCCTGGAAGACCATGGCGATGTCGCCGCCGCGGACGGACTGCATGTCGTCTTCGGGTAGCCGCAGCAGGTCGCGGCCCATGAAGAGCGCCTCGCCGCCGGCGATCTCCCCCGGCGGCCGGGGAATCAACCCCAGCACGGCCATCATGCTAACCGACTTGCCGCAGCCACTCTCGCCCACCACGGCCACGACCTCGCCCTCATGCACCTTGTAGGAGATGTCGTTGACGGCGTAGACCGTGCCTTCCGGCGTATAGAAGCGGACTTGCAGGTTGCGAATGTCCAGCAGCAGGGGGCGTGGCGCGGCTGTGGAGTGGCTGGCGTATACGGTCATCAGACGTTCCGGCTCCGGGGGTCAAGGGCGTCGCGCAGGCCGTCGCCGACGAAGTTGATGCTCAGCACGGTCAGCAGGATCAGCAGGCCGGGGAAAATCCACAGCCACGGCGCGGACTCGATGTAGTTGTACGACCCGTCCAGCATGTTGCCCCACGTCGCCGTCGGCGGCTGGACGCCCATGCCCAGGAAGCTGATATACGCCTCCGAGAGGATGGCCGTGGCCACGGCCAGCGTGGCCGAGACGACGATGGGGGCCATGCTGTTGGGCAGGATGTGGCGGAAAATGATCTGGCTCGTCGGCGTGCCGATGGAGCGCGCCGCCAGGATGAACTCGTTCTCCTTCAGCGACAGGAACTCGGCCCGGACGATGCGGGCGACGTACATCCAGCTCGTCAGGGCAAAGATGATAATGATCCACGTCACGCTGCCGCCCACCAGCCGCGCGGCGACGATGAGCAGGAACAGCGATGGGATGATCAGCATCGCCTCGGTCAGACGCATGAGCAGGCTGTCGACAACGCCGCCGTAGTAGCCGGCCACCGCGCCGACGACCACGCCGATGACGATCTCCAGCACGGCGGCCATGAGGCCGATCATCAGCGAGATGCGCCCGCCCTGGATGGTGCGGGCCAGCACGTCGCGGCCGACAGTGTCCGTGCCGAAGGGGTGGGCGGCCGAGGGGCCTTGCAGCCGGGCGCTGGTGTCGGTGAAGTTGGCCCGCTCGGCGGTGAAGATCAGGCCGCCGCCGAAGGCATAGACGAACAGCAGGATGAGGATCACCGCGCCGGCCATGGCCATGCGGTGCCGCCGGAAGCGCCGCCAGGCCATCTGCCGGAAAGTCAGCGGCGGGGCCAGCGCGTCCGCGCCGGTGGCGAGAGTGATGGGCGTGTCTACTGTGGCCATCCGTCGTCCATGTTAAGAAGGCAGGGGGGCGGGAGGGCGGGGGGGTAGGGGCGATTCTTCTCTCCCCTGCTCCCCTGCTCCCCTGCTCCCCTGCACGCAGGCGAGACACTTAGTCATAGCGAATCCTCGGGTCCAACAGCGCGTATGTCAGGTCGGTGATGATCTGGAAGACGATCACCGTCACCGATAGGAGGATGAGGATGCCCATGACCACCGGCGTGTCGAAGCGCTGCATGTGGTCGAGGAACAGCCGGCCCATGCCCGGCCAGGCGAAGATGCGCTCGGTCACCAGCGCCCCGCCCAGCAGCAGGGCCAGGTCAAGGCCGATGAGTGTGACGATGGGCAGGGCGGCGTTCTTGAGGGCGTGGACGAAGAGGATGTAGCGGTTGCGCAGTCCCTTGGCCCGCGCTGTGCGGATGTAGTCCTCGTTGAGCACCTCCAGCATTGTGCTGCGGATGTAGCGGCTGTAGGCGGCGATGCTGACGAAGGTGATTGTGGCCACCGGCAGGATCATGTGCAGCGCCACCTGGCCGGGCGTGCGGCCGACCTGCGGGTCGAACATGCCCACCGCCGGCAGCGACGGCAGCCCCCAACGCTTGAAGTTGACCGAGAAGATATAGATCGACAGCAGGGCGAAGAAGAAGATCGGCGTCGAATAGCCAATGAAGGACACGGCCGTGATGACGTGGTCGGCCAGCGAGTATTGGCGCAGCGCCGAGAAGACGCCGATCAGCAAGGCGAAGATGATGATGACGACCTCCGACGTCACCATGAGCAGCAGCGTGTTGGGCACGCGATCCCAAATGACCTCCCAGGCCGACTGGCCGCGCTTCATCAGCGACATGCCGAAGTCGCCGCGCAGGATGCCGCGGCGCGTGCCGGTCGTGTCGGGGACGCCGTCGCCGTCGAGATCGATCTGTCGCCAATCGTTGCCGACGAGCCAGTAGAGGTACTGCATATAGCCCGGCTGGTCGAGGCCCAGCTGGCGCGTCAGGCGCTCGCGGTCGGCCGGCCGCGTCACGCGCCGGCCGCCCATCGTGGCGATGGGATCGCCCATCTGCCCCATCAGCACAAAGAGGATGATGCTGACGAAGAACAGCAGTGGAATGGCCTGTAGCAGGCGGCGGATGATGTAACGGCTCATCGGTCTTGCTCTCGGTGGCCTGTCGGGTCTTCTGGCAACCCGACAGGCCTACCTGATTCGCGTTTACTCCGCCATCGTCCAATCGGTGATGTTATAGAACGGCGTCGGGCCGGACATCTTGACGTTCTGCAACCGGCCGCTGAGCGCCCAGACATCGGGGTCGTCCCACAGCCCCAACCAGTAGACCTGGTCGTGCATCAGCTTGCTGATCTCGTGGAACGTGGCGATGCGCTCCTCGGTGTTGGTCTGCGTTGCCTGAAGCTGGAAGAGGCCATCCAGTTCCTCATCGCAGATGCGTTGCGCGTTGGCCCCGTCCGGCGCCTCGTCCGTGGGGATTTCACTGCACAGCCAGTAGTAGTGGTCGGGGTCGGGGAAGAAGGGGCCGTCGGACCACTGCATGATGTCGAGTTCGCCGGTGTAGGCCGGGCCGTCCTCGGCGTAGCTGGCAAAGAAGACGTTAGAGTCGTAGCTCTGTAGCTCCAGACCGATGCCGATCTCGGCCAACTGCTGCTGGGCCACGGCCTGGGCATCCTGGCGAATCTCGCGCGTCGTCGTGCCGTGGACGAGGACGAGTTCTTCGCCGTCCTTGTCGCGCGTGCCGTCGCCGTTGCTATCGACCCAACCGGCCTCGTCCAGCAGGGCGTTGGCCGCCGCCGGGTCATAGGGCCAGGGGACGATGTCCGGGCTTTCGTAGGGCGTGCCGCCCCAGATGGTCTCCACGGGCTTGGTCAGGCCGAGCAGCAGGTCCTGGTTGAGCGTTTCACGGTCGAGGGCCATGGCAATGGCCTGACGCACGCGCACGTCTTGCAGCGCCGGGTGGCCGGGGATGAGGTCGTCGCCCAGGAACATGAACCAGCCTTCGTAGTAGCCGGAGGGTACGGTCATGATGTTGACGCCGGCGTCTTGCAGCGTCGGCACGTCGGAGTAGGCGATGAACGTGCCCACGTCACCCTCGCCGTTCTGCAGCGCGGCCACCTGGGAGGCGTCATCGGGCACAAAGCGGAAGAAGATCTCGTCGATGGCCGGCTCCGGCCCCCACCAGTTCTCATTCTTGACGAAGCGGGCGTAGCTGCCCGACTCCCACTCCTCAAAGCGGTACGGCCCCGCGCCGACGGTCGGCGCCAGGTTCCACTCGGCTTCGTCCAGCGTGCCGTCGGCCTCGAAGACGGGGCGCAGCACGTGGGCGGGCAGCAGGCTGTGCCACAGCGTCGCCAGCCAGGGCGCGAACGGCTCGGTGAAGGTGACCACGACCGTCTGAGCGTCGGGCGCTTCGATAGTCTCGACCTGGTCATAAGGGTAAGTCGAGCTGACGGTGTTGGCCGGGTCAACGTTCATCTCGTAGGTGAAGACGAAGTCGTCGGACGTGATCGGCTCGCCGTCGGACCAGACGATGTCATCGCGCAGGTGGAAGGTGAGCGTGCGGCCGTCGGCGGAGATGCCGCCGTTGTCGGCCGTGGGGATTTCGGTGACGAGCACGGGCACCGGCTCCAGGTTCTCGTCGAAGTTCCAGGCCCAGGTGTTCCACAGCGAGTAGGTGATCGTCGAGAACCACATGCTGGTGTACAGCGGGCTGAGGGTGTCGAACTCCTGCGTCCAGATGAAGGTGGCGATCTGGCGGTCGCCTTCCTCTTCGGCGGCCGGTTCTTCAGCGGTTGGTTCCTCAACGGCTGGTTCTTCAGCCGCCGGTTCCTCGGCCGTCGTTTCCTCGGCGGCGGGGGCCTCGGTGGCCTGGGTTTCCGTCGTGCCGCTGGGCGCGCTACAGGCGGCCAGGAACAGCGCGACGATGAGCAGCAGGGCCGGCAGCGCCGACCATTTCAACTTACGCATTTTCTCCTCCAGAACGATATCAGATGACGGACTTGTAGTTGGTTCAGAACGTGAACGCATCCTCCAGCAGTGACGGCATCACCTCCCCTGGGCATGGCTGAATTGGCGTAAGGTATTTGGTTGGGCGCTGACCTGGGAATATGCGCGCGGATGGGACGCAGCCGGTCGGCAGACGGCTGCGCTGCGGCTACGGGTGGTTCCGTCGGCGGCGCGCTTCAAATGCATGATGTCAACAATCGCCGGCCTTATTGCCGGATGGGGCACATTGTAACGGGGTGGCCGGTGGCTGTCAAAGCCTATTGGCGTCTGTTGGGCTTATTTGAGTAGTGGCGCGGCAACGTCATACACGGCCGCGGCGAAGGCCAGCACACGCTCCTCGGCCGTGTCGTCACCACGCAGAGCGGTGTAGGGCAGGATCGCCCCCTGCCAGCCCTCGGTGTGCCAGCGCGCGCCCTCCGGCAGGGGCTTGTCCAGCAGCGCATCGCTGTCAAATGGCCAGGGATTGGAGTAGAAGTAGGACGAGGCGTCGTCTTCGCCGGGGTAGAAGCCGAGGTTGAGTTGCGCCGGCATCTCCTTGGTCTGGCCGTTCTCCTCCGTGCGCTCGACGCGCGTGCCATACCACTCCATCGACAGGTCGAAGCCGTGGGGCCAGAACTGCGCCGGGCCGGTGTTGCCGGTCAGGCGGGCGCGGTGCTTCTTCAGGCTGCGATCGGCTTTCACCAGGGCGGCGAAGAAGCGCCCGACGGCGTCGGCGTCGTAGACGCCCGGCGCGTCGGAGGCGAACTTCTGGCGGTCATAATCGCCATGCAGCCCCGCCTCGGCCACGGCGGCGATGACCTTCTCGCCCATCGCCGTGCCGCTCAGCCCGGCGTCCAGCGGCAGCGCCCACTCGCCCCCGCCGCTGGTCCAGACGACGAGCCGGTGACTGAGCAGGTCGAGCCGCCCGGCCAGGATGCCGCCGCCCGGCAGAGGGATATTGTCGCCCTGCAAGCCGCTGGGCGTCACGCGCAGGCTGATGTGCCACCAGTTGGGGTGGGCCACACCGTGGACGCGGGCCACGCCGCTGAGGGCGCGGGCGTATCGTTGCAGTGTCTGCCGCGTGGGGCCGAAGCCGTCGAGTGTCGGAAAAGGCATAGAGCATCTCCTTGAGTGGAGGGATTATAAGAAGCGAATGGCCGCTGGCAAGTCAAACATTGTTCGTCGGTCATGGCCAATTTTGGCCGCAACTATTGTCTTTTGAGACGCCATAGGTCACAATACGAGTCAGTAGCGCGGGCAAGCAGGGTAGCAGCAATGTTAACAGTGTGCCCGACAGTGTGCTGCCTGGCCCCACGTTAATGTGTTGCGTCCCGCCTCCCGTGTTTACATCTCATTTCGGTTAGATCAAAGCAAGGAGAAGAATCAGATATGAAGCGTATTGCACTATTGGTAGCCGCTCTGCTGCTTCTGGCGATGTTCGCTGTCGCCTGTGGCGGCACGACCGAGCAGACCGTCGAGGAAGCGGCCAACGAAGCCGCCGAGACCGTCGAGGAAACGGCGAACGAGGCCGCTGAGACCGTCGAAGAGGCGGCCAATGAAGCGGCTGAGACCGTCGAAGAGGCGGCCAACGAGGCCGCCGGCGAAGCTAACTGCGCCGACGAGGGCGTGGTTTGCGTCGGTCTGGTGACGGACGTCGGCGAGATCGACGACAAGTCCTTCAACCAGTCGGCCTGGGAAGGCGCGCAGCAGGCAGCCGAAGCGCTGGGCGCGGCCGAGGTCAACTACATCGAGACGAAGGATGCCAAGGACTACGGCGCGAACATCGACCTGTTCGCCACGCAAGGCTATGACATCATCGTCACCGTCGGCTTTGCCATGGGCGAGGCCACTGCCGCCGCCGCCGGCACGTACCCCGACATCGACTTCATCGGCGTCGACCAGTTCCAGTCCGAAACCCTCCCCAACCTGACCGGGTTGGTCTTCAACGAGGATAAGGCCGGCTACCTGGCCGGTGTTCTGGCCGCGTCGATGAACGAGAGCGGCACGATCGCCTCCGTACTGGGCACGGACCTGGTTCCGCCCGTCGTGGCCTTCAACGAGGGCTACAAGAACGGCGCGCTGTCGGTTAACCCCGACATCACCATCATCGACACCTACCATCCCGGTGGCCTCGATGTGGCCTTCACCGACCCGGAGTGGGGCGCCAGCACGGCCCAGCAGGCCATTGACCAGGGCGCGGACGTCATCTTCGGCGCCGGCGGTAAGACCGGCAACGGCGCGCTGATCCAGACGGCCGGCAACGAAGGCCTGTGGTGCATCGGCGTCGATACCGACCAGTGGGAGACCGTGCCGGAAGCGCATCCGTGCCTCATCTCCAGCGCCATGAAGCTCATCACCCCCGGCGTTGTGGATCTGGCGACGATGTCGAACAACGGCGAATTCCCCGGCGGCAACTTCTACGGCGCGGTCGGCCTGGCCCCGTTCCACGATCACGAGGACGCGGTTCCGCAGGACGTTAAGGACCTGCTGACAGCCACCGAGGCCGGGTTGCAGGACGGCTCGATTAGCACGGGCTACAATCCGGGCTAATCGCGACACGCTGACAGGGCGGCGGGTGTCGGCAACCAGCGCCCGCCGTATCTTCAACAAGGATCGCAGTGCCATGTGCGGCGTGGCCGTGGCCGGTCTGGCAACGGCCGCGCCGCACATATCGTAATAAGGGGCGGCTATGACAACTGCTTCGGCTCCGGGGAATAGGGGGAATGGGGCGCGTTGGCTCCGGCAGATTTGGCGGGGCATCAGCGTGCCGCTGGTGGCTGTGCTACTGGCCGGGCTGATCGGCGCGGTGTTACTGCAGATTTCCGGCGCGAACCCGCTGCAAGCCTATGGCGCGCTGTTCAAGGGCGCGTTCGGCTCGCCGGAGGCCATCCAGCGCACGCTGGAGAAGGCGACGCCGCTCATCTTCAGCGGTCTGGCCGTGGCCTTTGCCTTCAAGGCCGGCCTGTTCAACATCGGCGCGCAGGGCCAACTGCTCATCGGGGCCATCGTCGCCGCCTTTGTCGGCTTTTCCATCGAGGGCCTGCCGGCCATCATCCATGCCCCGCTGGCGCTGCTCATCGGTGGTCTGGCCGGCGCGCTCTATGGCGCGATTCCCGGCGCGCTGAAGACCTACACCGGGGCGCATGAGGTCATCGTGACCATCATGCTCAACTACATTGCCATCAACATCACCGACTACCTGGCCGACGGCCCCTGGAAAGACCCCTCGCCGACCAACATTGTCGCCCGCACGCCGCGGATCATGCCCTCGGCCGAGCTGCCCATCTTCGGCAACATCCCGCTGGGCTTCATCTTCGCCCTGGTGGCCGCGGTGGTCGTCTGGTGGGTGCTCTACCGCACGACGCTGGGCTACGAGATCCGCACCGTCGGTCTGAACTCCAGCGCGGCCCAGTACGCCGGCATCCGCGTGGCCCGCACGATCATTCTGGCCATGGCCATCAGCGGCTTTCTGGCCGGCCTGGGCGGCGCGGTGGAGACGCAGGGCATCGTCTTCCGCTACCAGCCGGGCTTCAACGCCGGCCTCGGCTTCGACGGCATCACCACCGCCCTGCTCGGCAAAACAAGCCCCTTCGGTGTCATCCCCGCGGCCCTGCTGCTGGGGGCTATGCGCGCCGGGGCCAGCCAGATGCAGTTCGACGCCGGTGTGGCCAAAGAGATCACCGACGTCATCACCGCCTTTATCCTCTTCTTCGTCGCCGCCGACGTCATCGTCAAGTGGCTCATTCGCCAGCGCGAGAGCGACGACGAGCAGGTCGTCCTGAGCAAGGGCTGGGGTGGGTAACAGGAGCGCACGCATGGAACTGACAGCACCGACAACCCGTTCCGCCGCGACCGGCTGGGTCTTCAAGAACAAGTGGCTGCTGCTCATCGGCGCGATCGTCGTGGGGGCCATCGTCTACGCCTATGCCACCAACGACCGCGTCACCGTCGCCGTGCTGGCCTCGACGTTGCGCCAATCGACGCCGCTCATTCTCGGCGCGCTGTGCGGCCTCATCGGCGAGCGCTCCGGCGTGGTCAACATCGGCATCGAGGGGCAGATGCTTCTGGCCGCCTTCGTCGCCTTTCTGGCCAACGTCTACATCGGCAATCTGTGGATCGCCCTGATCATCGGCGCGCTGACCGGCGCGCTGATGGGCGCGCTGCTGGCCTTCATGGCCGTCACGCTGAAGATGGATCAGATCATCGGCGGCACGGTCATCAACATTTTGGCCGTCGGCCTGACCGGCTACTTCTATACCGCCGGGTTGGTGACCAAGGGCAAGTTCGCCCCCATCTCCCTGGGGCCGCTGGCCGACATCCCGCTCATCGGCCCGGTGCTCTTCAATAACCCGCCGATCACCTATCTGGCCATCATCCTGGTCTTCGCCGTCCACTACGTGCTGTTTCACACGCGCTGGGGCCTACGCACCCGGGCGGTGGGCGAGCACCCGCGCGCGGCCGACACCGTGGGCATCAACGTCTTCCGCACACGCTACATCAACGTCATTCTGGCCGGGGCCATCGCCGGGCTGGGCGGCGCGTTCTTGACGTTGGAAGGCGTCGGCTCGTTCGAGCGGCTGATGACCAACGGCCGCGGCTTCCTGGCCCTGGCGATCATGATCTTCGGCAAGTGGACGCCGCTGGGGGCCTGGGCCGGGGCGCTGCTGTTCGGCTTTCTCTACGCCCTGAATACCCAATTGCAGTTCAGCGGTGTGGGTCTGCCGCCGCAACTGATCGGCAGCCTGCCCTACCTGGCCACGATCCTGGTGCTGGCCGGCTTCGTCGGTCGCTCGCGCGCGCCGGCCGCATCCGGCCAACCGTATGAAACCGAAGGTTAATTGACATGAGCGACAACGACGCACCCATCGTCCTGGAAGCCAAGGGCATCACCAAGCAATTCCCCGGCGTGCTGGCCAACGACAAGGTTAGCCTGACGCTCCGCCGCGGCGAGATTCTGGCCCTGCTGGGCGAGAACGGCGCGGGCAAGAGCACGCTGATGAACATCCTCTACGGCCTGTATCACCCCGACCAGGGCGAGATCTGGATCAAGGGCGAGCAGGTGACGCTCCACAGTCCCGGCGACGCCATCGCCCGCGGCGTGGGCATGGTGCATCAGCACTTCCAGCTCGTCCCGGTCATGACCGTGGCCGAGAACGTCATCCTGGGCGCGGAGCCGGCGGGATCGGGCTTGCATCTGAACCGGCGCGAAGCTAACCAGCGCGTGCGCGGGCTTTCGCAACAGTACGGCCTATCGATCGACCCGACCGTTGAGGTTGAAGACCTGCCCGTCGGCCTGCAACAGCGCGTGGAGATCATCAAGGCGCTCTACCGCAACGCCGACATCCTCATCCTTGATGAGCCGACGGCCGTGCTGACGCCGCAGGAAGCCAACGAGCTGTTCCGCATCATGCACGACCTGACCGAGCGCGGCGTGTCGATCATCTTCATCACCCACAAGTTGAAGGAAGTGTTGGCCGTGTCCGACCGCATTGCCGTGCTGCGCGGCGGGCGCGTCGCCGGCACGGCCGACCCGAAGACCTCCACCGAGGCCAGCCTGGCCGAACTCATGGTCGGCCGTAAGGTCATCTTGCAGGTAGACAAGGACGAGGCCCGCCCGGCCGCGCCGGTACTGACCATCACTGACATGCAGGTGCGCGACGACCGCAAGCACCTGGCCGTGAAGAGCCTTAGCCTGGAGGTGCATGCCGGCGAGATTCTGGGCGTGGCCGGCGTGCAGGGCAACGGTCAGCGCGAGTTCGTCGAGGCGCTGACGGGCCTGCGGGCGATGGAGGCCGGCCAGGTGATCATCGCCGGCGAGGACGCCACGGGCAAGCTGCCGCGCTATATCACCGAGTTGGACGTAGCCCACATCCCCGAAGACCGCGAGAAGCACGGCCTGGTCATGGGTTACACTATCGCCGATAACCTGGTGCTCAACCGTTATTACCATTCGCCCTTCTCGCGTCGGGCGGTGCTGGATCGCGACGAAATCGCCGAGAATGCGGCGCAACTGGTCAAGCAGTTCGACGTGCGCACGCCGTCGATCTACACCCACGCCAGCAGCCTTTCCGGCGGCAACAAGCAGAAGGTCATCGTCGCCCGCGAGTTCTCGCGGCCGGTGAAGCTACTCATCGCCAACCAGCCGACGCGCGGCATCGACGTCGGTTCCATCGAGTTCATCCACAACCAGATCGTCGCCCAGCGCGACGCAGGGGTGGCCGTGCTGCTGGTCTCGGCCGAGTTGGACGAGATCCTCAGCCTGTCCGATCGCGTGGCGGTGATGTTCGACGGCCGGATCGTCAAGACCCTGCCCATCGAAGAGGCCACGCGCGAGAGGGTCGGTCTGCTCATGGCCGGCTCTGAAGCGTAACCCACTGACGACATGTTGGTCAGCCCGAAGCCGACCGGCAGGGTCGGCTTCGCTTTTTGCGCGCCGGCTCCGCGCGGCGCTGAAGGGCTGCGGATTTCAATCGGGAGAATAGTCTCATGATCGAAGACGATAGCGTATACCTGACCCCCGAGGGGTTGAAACAAATCGAAGACGAACTGGAACACCTGAAGACCGTGCGTCGCCAGGAGATAGCCATCAAGCTGGAGACGGCCATCAAACAGGGCGACCTGAAAGAGAACGCCGACTACCACGACGCCAAGGAAGAGCAGGGTTTCATCGAGGGACGCATCCGCCAATTGGAAGACTCGCTGCGCCGCGCCAAGGTCATCGAGAACCGCGGCCCGTCCAACGTCGTGCGCGTCGGCAGCCGGGTAACGGTCGCCGAAGTGGGCCTGGACGAGGAAGAGACCTACGTCATCGTCGGCGCGCACGAGGCCGACCCGGCCAACGGCCGCATCTCCAACATCTCGCCTATCGGCAGCGCCCTGCTGGGCGCGAAAGTGGGCCAGACGGTGGCCGCCGACACCCCGGCCGGCATCATCGAGTTCCGCATCATCCGCATTGCGTAGGACGGGTCGGCGACCCGTCTCAGACACGCTTGACAGGCGCGCCGGCCGTCTGCTACACTCTGGCGCAGACGAATAGCGACAGGCAACGACGGGGACAGGTAGACGAGGCCACCCGGTGGCAAGCAGAGAGCGGCGCAACGGCTGAGAGCGTCGCCCCCGGCCCTCGACGACGACACCCCTGAGCCGAGCGGCGAACGGCCCTGCCCAGTAGCCGCCTCCGGGTGCGCCCGTTATCGCGCAGCGGTCAGGCGATTCGCGGACGGCACAAGGCCCCGTGATGGGGCGAATGGTGGTGGCACCACGAAGGCTAAGCGGCCCTCGTCCTCCAATTGAGAGGACGAGGGCTTTTTGTTTGGCGCAGCGCTCACGCAAAGGCGCGAAGGGGCGAAGGCGCAAAGAAGAAGGGCCTCGTTGGTTTGGTATTGAATTCGCGGAGGAGAGATATGACAGCGATACGCACGGTGGAAGCGGCGGAATACGTGGGCGAAGAGGTGGAGGTGCGCGGCTGGCTCCACAATGTCCGGCGGCTGGGCGGGGTGACGTTCGTCTTCCTGCGCGACGGCTGGGGCACGCTGCAAGCCGTCACCGAAGATAGCGCCGCGCTCGCGCCGCTCGACGGGCTGGCGCTGGAGAGCGTCGTGGCCATCCGCGGCCGGGTGACCGCTAACCCGCAAGCGCCCGGCGGGTTGGAGCTGCAAGCGCCGGCCGTCACGGTCATCACGCCGGTGACGGACGCGCCGCCGCTGCCGCTGCACAAGCGCCAACTCAACGCCGCCCTGCCGACGCTGCTCGACCATGCCGTCGTCCTCAACCGCCACCCGGCGCGGCGGGCCGTCTTCCGCCTGGCTGCCGGGACGATGGCCGCCTTCCGGGCGACGCTGAACGCCCGCGCCTTCACCGAGGTGCAGACGCCCAAGATCGTCGCCTCGGCCACGGAGAGTGGGGCCAACGTCTTCACCCTCGACTACTTCGGCCGCCCGGCCTACCTGGCCCAAAGCCCGCAGTTCTACAAGCAGATCATGGTTGGCGTCTTCCAGCGCGTCTATGAGGTCGCCCCCGTCTTCCGCGCCGAGCCGCACGACACCATCCGCCACATCAACGAGTACGTCAGTCTCGACGTGGAATTCGGCTTCATCGACAACCACTTCACCGTCATGGGTTTGCTGCGCGAGGTCATGGCCGGCATCTTCGGCCACCTGAGCGAGGCGTATGCCGCCGAATTGGCGCTGCTGGAGGCGGCTCTGCCCGTCGTGCCGGCCGAGATCCCTCACATTCACTTCGCCGAGGCGCAGGAAATGATCTTCCAGCGCCACGGCGTCGATGTTCGCGGCGAGCCGGACCTGTCGCCGCAGGACGAGCGCTGGCTGGGCGAGTGGGCGCGGCAGGAGCACGGCAGCGATTTCCTGTTCGTCACCGGCTACCCGATGGTCAAGCGGCCGTTCTACACCCACCCCGACCCGGCCCGCCCGGCCTACTCCAACTCCTTCGACTTGCTCTTCCGGGGTACGGAGTTGGTGACCGGCGGCCAGCGCCTGCACCGCTACGACGACTACCTGGCGGCGCTGGCGCGGGCCGGCTACCCGACCGCGCCGTTCGAGACCTACCTGGAGGTGTTTCGCCACGGGATGCCGCCACATGGCGGCTTTGCCATCGGTCTGGAGCGGCTACTGATGCAACTGCTGGCGCTGCCCAACGTGCGCCTGGCGACGCTCTTCCCGCGCGACCTGAATCGGGTGACGCCGTAGGTCAGTCTGACAGACTGACGCTCCGTAGTTCAGTCTGTCAGACTGACGCTCTGCCGCTCAGTCTAACAGACTGAGCTACGGGAGCACTAAATAGTCGTGCCCTTCAGTCGTCAACAGCCGCGTGCCGTCGCCCGGATCATAGACACCTAGCCGTAACTCGCCGTCGGTGCGCAGCAGGGTTAGCAATTGCACCACCACATCGCCCGGCCGCCAGTACTCGGCCGGCGCGCCGAGGCGGTCGTCCTGGGCCAGCGGCGTCCCGTCGGGGCCGGCCAGGTGCAGGAAGAAGCGGCGCGGTTCGCCCGTCGGGGCTAGCGCGCGCCAATAGGTGACCAGGGTGCAGGGCGCGGCCGGGTCGGCACAGCCCGGACTGGGGTCGTAGCCCAGGAAGCGCACCTCGTCGCCGAAGACCTCATCGGCGGCGACGGCCGGGCGCAAGGCGGGCAGCGCCTCGTAGCGGTAGAGCGCGAACTGCCGCCCCGGTGCGGCCCCCTCCGGCAGCGTCGCCCACGGACCGGTCAGCGCCGCCAGTTCCGGCGCGAGGGGTAGGATGGCCGGCCGCAGCAGCCGCGCCGCGCCGCCGCCGGGATCGGGCAGCAGCAGGCTTTCCGCCGGATTGAAGAAACCCAGGGCCAGATCGTCGCGGCGCACAGTCAATTCCATCGTCGGCGGGTCCATCGTGTCGGGCGTCCAGCCGCCGATGGCCACCGGCCCGGCCTCGGCCGCGGCGTCGAGAAAGGCCCCGGCCTCGGTCAGCGCCGCCTGCCAGACGAACTGCACCTCGTCGTTGGCCGGCCAGACGCGCCAGAGGCCATCGACCGTGGCCCAGGTGTGGTAGAGTAGCAGCAGGAGCAGCAGCCCGTGGGCCAACGTTGTGAGCAAGTCTGTGGATAATGTTGTCCACAATGTGGATAACTGGGGGCCAAAGTGGATAAGTCGAGGCGCTTTTGGCTTGACAGGCGGCCGTTGACGCGCTCGCAGGTGGTGGCCGACAGTCTCCAGGGCCAGAAGGGGCAGGGACAGCAGCAGCGGCAGGGCGTTGATCATGCGGATGGTGCTGGGCGCGTCCACAGTGACCAGGCTGGGGATGACCGCCGCCGCCAGCCATAGCAAAACAAAGGCGTGGCGTGGTTCCCGCCAGCGCCACAGGCACAGAACGACGCCGGCGTAGAAGAGCAGCCCCAGCACAGGGTCGAACACCGGCCGACCGGCGATCCCCTGCCGCCACAGTGGGTCGCCGCGGAAGGCGAAGCCGCCGGCAATGGCCACGGTGTTGGCCAACACCGGCCGCGGGTCGCCGGCCAGCAGCGCCCGCAGTGGCGCGTCCACCTCGGCGATGCGCGCCTCCGCGCCGGGGTTGGTCAGCAGGAAGACGACCAGCGGCAGAGCCACGGCCGCCAGCGCCAGCCAGAACAGGGCCACGCCGCGCCAACGCGCGCGGAAGGCCGGCCGGTGGAAAAGAGCCAGGTAGATCGTGTAGAGACCGTAGAAGATGGGCACGGCGCGGCCGGCCATGTAGGTGTGGAGGGAGAGGCCGGCTAGGATGCCACTGAGCAGGAGCAGAGGAGCAGGGGAGCGGGGGGGCAGGGGGGAAGTTCGACCGACCCCCTCGCCCTTCGGGAGAGGGCTGGGGAGAGGGTTCCGCTCTTTCTCCCCTGCCCCCTTTCTCCCCTGCTCCCCTGCTCCCCCGCTCCCCCGCTGCCCCGCGAACGCTCGCCACCAGGCCACGGCCGACAACCCGGACACGACCGGTAGGGCGATGGCCCGCAGGCCCAGACGGCTATAGAACACCGGCCAGAAGAGGACGGCCAGGAAGGCGGCCGACCACCAGCCGACGCCCTCGCCGAACAGCCGCCGCCCCAGGGCGTAGCCGACGGCCACCAGCAGCACGCCAAAATAGGCCGACGGGAGGCGCAAGCCCAGGGCGTGGTCGCCCACCAGCGCGCCGAAACCGGCCTGCGCATAGTGATAGAGGGCTTCGTGGCCGTAGGCCTCGGTGAAGTAGAGCGCGTGGTGGCCGGCCAGGATGTCGCGGTTGATGAGCCAGTGGGCGACCTCGTCGTGTTCCAGGCCGGGCGGCGTCGCCCCCTGTGGCGTAGGGAAGTTGTCCAGGCCGATGACGCGCAGCGCCGTGGCCAGCAGGAGCAGGGCGACGAGCGATAGGCGGCGCAACGAGATGGGCATCACCACCCCAGCCGGCGCGTCACGGCCAGCGGCAGCACCTCGCCCAGCGCCGCGCGCTCCTCCGGGCCGATGACGCGCAGGGCGAACAGACCGACCAGGTAGACGGCCACGCCCAACGCCAGCCCGACGAGCAGGTGCAGCCGCCCGCCCAGCGCCATCGCCGCCATCATCAGCGCTGTCAGCAGCAGCGGCCGGGCTGTCAGCGCCAGCCAGTCCACGCCCGCGTCGCGCCGGCGCAGGAAGGCGGCGAAGACGACCAGCAGCACCACCTCCGACAGCACGGTGATGACTGCCGCGGCAACGTAGCTGTAGCGCGGGATGAGCAGGACGTTGGCGACGATATTGAAGCCGACGGCCAGCGCGAACGCCCGCGGCTGTAGACGCTCCATGCCCAGGGCGATGAGGACGTAGTTGGTGACGCTGTTGAGCCAGCCGAAGGGGATCGACCACATGATGATCTGCAGGGCGATGGCGCCGTGGGGCAGGAACTCGCGACCGCCCAGCAGGCCGATGAGCGGCGTGGCCGCGAAGGTGAACAGCGCCGCCGTGGGCAGGGCCAGCAGCAGCATCAGCCGCAGCGCCAGCCGGTACATGCGCCGCGCCGCGTCCATGTCCTGCTTGATGGCCCGGCTGATGATCGGGAAGAGGGCCAGGGTGAAGTACGACGGGATGATCTGCAGGGCGTTGAACCACTTCCAGGCGCTGTTGTAGTAGCCGACGACGCGCTCGCCGTCGGCCAACATCTGCCGCAGCAGCAGCACGTCGATGGAGATGAAGATCGTCTGCAAGAGGTGGATGAGCATCAGCGGCCAGCCCTGGCGTAGCATCGTGCCCAGCAGCGGCCGATCCACCGTCCACGGCCCGCGCAGCTCAAAGCGGCCGAGGGCCAGCGCCAGCAGGAGGGCCAGCGTGACGACGTTGACGACGATCGACACCACCGCCAGCCCGACGAAGCTGAAGCCGGCCAGCAGCGCGGCCACGCCCAGGCCGACCTTGAGCAGCGTCGTTACCGTGGACATGGCCGCGGGCACTTCCGCCTGCTCGTAGACGTAGAACAGGCCGGAGACGCCCAACGTCAGCCCGGAGAAGATCATGCCGATCATCAGGAAGACGATGGCGACCAGTTCCTCGCCGTTCAGCGGGTTGGGGCCGCGGCTGCCGGCCCAGACGTAGACGGCCACGGGCAGCACGGCGACGACGGCCGTCAGCAGCCGCAGTAGACTGGAGTTGAACAGGAAGTGGCCGGCGTGGTCGCGGTCTTGCGACACTTCGCGGATGAGCAGGATGTTGAGGCCATAGTTGGCGACGATCTCGAAGATGCCGGCCGTGGCGATGGCCGTAGCGTAGCTGCCGGCCGCCGCCGGCCCGAGCACGCGCAGGTAGAACGCGGCGAAGACGAAGTCGATGCCCTTGTTGAACAGGCTCAGTACCATCGGCGCGGCGCTGTTCTTGGCCACGCTGCGCGTCGTCGTGGCGGCGTGCTCGGCGCGGTAGAAGCGCCGCCAGCCCCAGATGACCAGGGCGAAGACCAGCACCATGCCGCCCATGAACGACATCAGTCCGCCGAGCCAGAAGCTGCGCGGGCTATAGCGGAAGCGCACCGTCCACTGGCCCGGCTCCAGGGCCACGCCGCGGAAGTTGCCCAGAACGGTGACGATCTCGACCTCGCTCTCGGCCTCCTCGCCGCTGCCGGTCGGGCGCACGTAGGCCCGCCAGCCGGGGAAGGCGCTGTCGGCCAGCACCAGCGTGGCCGGCGCCTCGACGGCGGCGGCGACGACGACCTGATTGTTGCGCGTCTCGGCCAGCGTCGCCGGGGTCAGGGTGGCCAGGAGGTCGGCTGTGGGCAGGGCCGGCAGCGCCGCCGGCGCGCCGGGCAGCGTGTAGGCCCGCGGCGCGGCGTCGCGGTTCTCATAGATGCGCACGCCCTCCCCCTCCCAGGCCAGGCGGTAGGTGGGCGAGTCGATGGGGCCGCTGCTGACGACGTAGCGCACCGCCAGCGCGTCGAGTAGGGGCGACTCCAGGGCCGCGGCCGAGCCGATGGGCTGGATGCGGTTGTAGATCAGCCCGTTCTGCGGCTCGATGGCGGCCATGTATTCGGTGTACTGGCGCGGGATGATGGAGTCGTAGCCGCGGATGTCGGCCAGGCCGTGGAGCCAGGGGACGTTGGCATTGAGCGGCGCGCTGCCGGCGGGGTCGTAGGTCGTCAGTCGCCACGCGGCCGGGTTCTGCTCTTGCAGCCAGCGCACCGACTCCGGCGTAAAGTCGAGTAGCGCCGGATCGACCGCGGCGTGGAAGCCCCCCCCGGCCCAGGCCAGGTCGAGGACGATGAGCGCCGCCGCAACGGGCACAAAGAGCCGCCGGCCGCGCCGCGCCAGCAGCAACGCGCCCCCGGCCAGGGTCAGCAAGACGCCGAAGGCGAGCACATTCCAGAACTGGTAGCTATAGAACGCCGCGGCCGAGGGGAAGGCATCGGCCGCGCCGGCCAGACTCAGGAAAACGCGCTCCACCAGCCCGGCGATGCGCTCGTAGGCCAGGCGGCTGAGCAGCAAGCCCAGCAGCGTCAGCCCGCCACCGGCCAGCGCCAGCGCCCCCAGCAGCGCGGCTACCCGGCGCGG
>JAIBAS010000569.1 GCA_019695075.1 Promineifilum sp.
GCGGGGTCGCGCCGGCCTCCCACAGGTAATGCTCGTCTAGTTGTCGGCCGAGGCCGAATCCGACGGGGCGATCATCATGTAGCCCATCATCTCCAGGTGCAGCGCCGAGCAGAACTCGGTGCAGTAGTAGGAGAAGACGCCGCTCTGCTTGGCGTCGAACTCAAACGACACCGTCTCGCCCGGTTCGATGCTGACGTGGATGTTGTAGGCCGGGATGGTGAAGCCGTGGGTCGCGTCCAGCGCGCGCTCGACGTTGGTGATATGCCAGACGACGTGGTCGCCCTGCTGAATCTCGACGTGCTCCGGCGTGAAGTGGCTGCGAATGGCCGTCATGTAGACGTGGACTTCGTTGCCCTCGCGCTCAATGCGCTCTTCGCCCTGCTTGGGCGCGTCGGGGTTGACCGCCTGCGTGTGCGGGTCCCAACCCACTTCGGGGTAGATGTCCCAGGCCTCGATCTTGTCGGCCTTGATGATCTGCCCGTAGTGCGGCTCGCCGTCCGGCAGGGGCATGTCGTAGACCACCGGCATGTCCGTGCCCGTGCCGCTGATGTCCAGCAACTGGAAGTTCTGCGGCAGCAGCGGGCCGACCGGCAGGAAGCGATCGACAGCCCATTTGTTCATAGCCACCAGGTACTTGCCGTCCGGGCTGACCGTGTCGCCCTCGGCGGCGGTCAGGTGGCCGATGTTATACTGCACCGGCGTCTTGGTGACAAGTGTCCAGGGCGGGTCCTCGTTCTTGGCGTCGGCCGAGCCGCCCAGCGACCAGCGGGCGACGGCCGAGTCAAGGAAGAGGCTGGTGTAGGCATAGCCCTTGTCGTCGAACTGCGTGTGCAGCGGGCCAAGGCCCAGCTCCACCTGCGCTTCCATCACCGAGTCGAAGTTGAGCACCGGCACGCCGAAAACGTCCGTCTCGCTCGTGCCCGCGGCGATGGCGGCTTGCAGCTTGTCGAAGCTGAAGACGGTCACGTGCGGGTCGAGCTTGCCGGCGACGACCATGAACTCGCCGTCGGGGGTCACGTCCACGCCGTGGGGGCTTTTCGGCTCCGGCACGTAGTAGAGGATCCCCTCGTCAATGGCCGTTTGCAGGCTGATGACCGGGAACTCATTGATCAGATCGTAGGTGCCGGCGGCGTAGACTTCCTTGGCCTTCTCCAGGTTGAAAACGTGGAGGTAGTCCATGTCGCGCTGGCTGGCCCCGGACTCGAAGGGCGGGTTGCCCTGCTCCACGCCGCCGGTGGCCATCTCGGTGTTGATCGAGTTGCAGAAGACCCAGCCCTCGCTCGGCCCCTTGCCGCTGTCGCACAGGTCTTGCCAGTAGGGCGGCAGCTCGATGGCGAACGACTGCGTCTTGTCGATGCGGCCGGCGGCCCGGTCGAACTTCCAGAAGGTGATCATGCCGCGGTAGTCGGCTTCGTAGTTGGCGATGGAGCTATACTCGAAGCCCAGCGGCATGGCGTACTGGCCGCCCTCGACGATGTAGTCGGTGTCGGGCGTCACAAACGTGCCGCCGTGGTCGCTCAGGGTGATGGGGTTCTTGACGATCTGCTTGACATCGAAGTCGCGCAGGTCAATGACGGCCACGCGGGCGTTGGCCTTGTCGTTGATGAACAGGAAATCGCCGTCGTAGTCGCCGTCGGTCTCGCTGAGGGCCGGGTGATGGGTGTCGGCCCAGGTCAGAGGCTCGCCGTCGGGGGTCGTGCCGCCCTCGGCCAGGACTTTCATCGTGCCCAGTTCGCCATAGCCAAAGCCCTGCCACGGCTCCGGCGTGAAGACGGCAATTTGCTTGAGAATGCGCATCGACGGGATGCCGATGACGTATACCTGGCCCGACTGGCCGCCCGACGCGAACTCATAGTACTCGTCGTGCATGCCACTGGGCGTGTAGGTCTTCACCGCGGCGGCGATGTCGGCCGGCGTCAGGCCGCGCGCCTCGGCGATGGCGTTGATGTCTTCGGTCGCGCCGGCGATTTCCGTCTGCGATCCGGCTGTCTCGGTCTGGTTGCGGCAGGCCACAGCCAGCACCGCCACCAGCCCCAGAAGCAACAACACGGTGATCAATAGGAACGGTCGGTTCATTGTGCGGGTAAGCTTCATTCCTCGTAAACTCCCTTGCCGGCGCGCCGGGCGGCCGCCGGGATAGACTAAGCCACAATAGGGACAGGATACGAGAAACGGGAGCGGGGTTCATTGCAAAACTGCAAAGAGAGGGGCCAGGGGAAGCTCACGCAAAGGCACTAAGGGGCAAAGGCGCAAAGGAAGAGAAGAAGCTTCCTTTTCTTCTTCGCGTCCTTTGCGTCCTTTGCCCCCTTCGCGTCCTTTGCGTGAGCCTCTTCCCCTGGCCCCTGGCGCCTAGCCCCTACTCTGCGGCAAGTCTTCGGCCAGGGCCACTAGTTCGTGGCTCTTGCGCAGGATGATCCGCCGGCGGGTGCTGACGATCCAGCCCGCCTGCTCCCACTTGCTGAGGATGCGGCTGACGTTGTAGAGGTTCGTGCCGGTCATCTGGGCCAGCTCTTCGCGGCTGATGGCGATGTCGATAAGCACGCCCTCGTCGACGCGGCGGCCGAACTGGCGCACCAGCCGCAGCAGCGCCCGGGCCACGCGCCGCTCTACCCGCTGCGTGGCCAGCTCCTGGAAGCGGCTCTGCATCTGCGCAAAGCGCGCGCCGACCATGCGCATGCCGTTGAGGGCCAGCCGGGCGTTGCCCTCCATGAGCGCCAGCATGGCCTCGCGCCGCCAGCCCACCGCCACGCACGGCTCGATGGCCTCGGCCGACAGCGGGTAGGGTTTGTCGTTCAGGGCCATGGCGATACCCAGCCCCTCGCCCGGTCCGAAATAGGCGACGATGACCTGTTGCCCGTCGGCTGTCACCTGCGACAGCTTGACGCGGCCGGTGGTGATGACGTAGAGCATCGTCGAATCTTCGCCCTGGTGGAAGAAGAACTCCCCCTGGCCGACTTCGTAGACGCGACCGGCGTCCAGCGCGTCGTCCAGTTCGTCCGGCGACAGACCCTCGAAGAGAGCGAAGTGGGCCACCAGCTCGCGGCCGTTGAGAGAGAGCATGGCGACAATCATACCACAGCCGGCCCGCCATAGCCCCAACACTGGCCGTTGACACCGGTTGCCCTTTGCCATTAAGATAAGCACAGGGAAGTCCATCGCTGCCCCCCGACCGGCGGTCACTGGGCGCTGCTGTAATTCACCATAAGGAGCAAATCGATGCGACAAGCTATCAGACGCACGTACCTGTCGGCCGCGCTGCTCATTGCCGCCCTCGCTGTCCTGGGAGTTGCCGTCGTGCGCGGCCAGTCGGATGGGCAGTATCCCACAGACCAGTGGTACGCTCAGTTCTGGGAGAATACCGGGCTGAATGGCGAACCGGCATCCAGCGGCTTCACCAACGCCATCAACTACCGTTGGGGCCTCGGCCGTCCGCTGGAAGGGCAAGATACTTTTTCCGTCCGCTGGACACGCAGCGCCTGGTTCTCCGCCGGCGTCCACCGCTTCGTCGCTACCATAGATGACGGCATGCGCGTGTGGGTCGATGACCTGCTGATCCTCGATGCCTGGGGCATGAGCGCGGAGCACGTTGTCTCCAAAGATGTACCCGTCGGCGAGGGCTGGCATAACATCCGTGTGGAGTACCAGGACCTCGGCGGCACGGCCACGGCTATCCTCGACTGGTCGCCCGTGTCCGGCGGCAATGCGTATCCCAATTGGAAGGGCGAGTACTTTAATAACGTGTCGCTCATCGGCGCGCCGGCCGTCGTCCGCGACGACCGCTACCTCGACTTTAGCTGGGGCTTCGGCTCAGCAGCGCTGAACCTGCCGGCCGACAACTTTTCTGCCCGCTGGACGCATACCTTCAACGGCGTGCCCGGCCAGTATCGGCTCGACCTGACCAGCGACGACGGCGCGCGACTGTACGTCAATGACCAGTTGGTGATCGACAACTGGGGCGTGCAGGCGTCGGCCAGGCGGTCGGCCGATTACTGGTTTGCCGGCCCGGCTAACCTGCGCGTCGAGTACTTCGAGGCGACGGGCGTGGCTTCGCTGCGGCTCGATATCGTCCCCGTCGCCGGCGGCGAGGGGCTGCTGCCGCCCACGCCCACGCCCGTTCCGCCGCCGACAGGCGACACCGTCACCTGCGCCGTCCTGCCCACCGCCAGCCAGGGCGTCGTCATCAGCGCCCGACCGCTCAACGTCCGCGCCGCGCCGGGCACAGGCAGCGCCCTCATCGCCCAACTCCAGCCATGCAGCCAGCCGTTGCTGACCGGCAATCGCAGCAGCGACGACCTCTGGGCCGAAATCCTGACCGACAACGGTCAGATCGGCTGGGTGCTGCGGCAATACCTTCAGACCATCGGCGATGCCGGCGAGGGCGTCGGCTAGAGGCGCGAAGAAACAACAGCCGCTTAGCGAGATTCTTCTTTGCGGCCTTCGCGTCTTTGCGTGAGCGTCTCTTTCCACCCGGCCATGACCCTAGGTAATTGCGCCCGCGTCGCTTGACTATCGCTGTCCGGTCATTATAATGGATTAGTTGTGTGCCTTATCAGTAACGACTGGCCACATTAGGCAAGGAGTAGCTTCGAATGTCCATAACCCTCCGTCGTAGTCTCTTGGTAGTCGCCGCCGTCGCGCTAGCGATCGTTGTATTGGCCCTGGGCGGCCGCCCGGCCGCGGCCCAGAGCGACAATCCTGACCTGTGGTATGCCGAGTTCTGGACCAACCAGGAATTGCGCGGCACGCCCATCATGACCCGTTGGGACCGCACCATCGACTTCCGCTGGTGGGACGGCGCGCCCGACCCCCGCGTCGGCGACGACAACTTCTCCGTCCGTTGGACTCGCGCCGTGCCTTTCGCCGCCGGCAACTACCGCTTCTTCGCCACCATGGACGACGGCATGCGCGTCTGGATCAACGACCAGCTCATCATCGATAGCTGGACGCGCAGCCAGGAGCACACCGTCTCCGTTGACCGCTTCATCCCCGCCGGCACCCACAACATCCGCGTGGAGCACTTCGAGGACGGCGGCCAGGCCACGGCCATCTTCCGCTGGGAGCTGATCGGCACGGGCAACGCCGGCCCGCAGTTCCCCAACTGGCGCGGCGTCTACTTTAACACGGTTAACCTGACCGGCGCGCCGGTGCTCGTCCGCGACGACGCCTACCTCAACCAGAACTGGGGCACCGGCTCCCCCGCCCCCGGCATCGTCAACTCCGATCTGTGGTCGGCCCGCTGGACGCGCGCCGTGGCTGTGCAGCCCGGCCGTTATCGCGTCGTTCTGACCAGCGACGACGGCTCGCGCCTGTGGATCAACAACCAGCTCATCATCGATAACTGGATCGACCAGACCACGACCCGCTCGGCGGAAGTGGTGGCCACCGGCAATAGCGTCACCGTCGTCGTCGAATTCTACGACAACTTCGGCCCGGCCTACTTGCAGGTCGATCTCATCCCGTTGGGTGGCGCGGCCGTCCTGCCAACACAGCCGACAACCTGCAACCTGATGCCAACTGGCCTGCAGGCCGTCGTCACGTCCACCGTGCCGCTGAACGTCCGCCGCGGCCCGGGGACGCTGTTCGAGGCCATCACCCAGTTGCAGCCGTGCAGCGTCGTGGCCATGAGCGGCTTCCGCAGCGCCGATAGCCTGTGGGTGCAGGTGCTTCTGGCCAGCGGCCAGACCGGCTGGGTCTCGGCCCAGTACGTGCGCACCGGCGTGCCTGTCGCCTCGCTGACCGCAGCCAACTAGCGTCGTTTCGTCACACTCACCGGCCGGGCCGTGGGAATCGTCAGACGATTCCCGCCGCCCGGCCTTTTTTGTTGGCCCGGCGGCCGCCCTGGGCTACACTCCGCGCCGGAGACAAGCCCATGAACGACCGCACCATCCTCAGCCCCTACTTCCTCGACCAGCCCGCCGGCGACATGCCCGCCCTGGCCATGCCCGACTGGCGCGTCCTCGACGTGGCCCTGCCCGGCGGCCCACGGCTGGAGCGCATGGGCTATCTCTACAACGCCCTGGCCGGCGAGGTGGCCGCGGCCCTGGCCGACGGCGAGCGGCCGGTGGCCTTCGTCGGCGACTGCTGCGCTACCATCGGCGTCCTGGCCGGTCTGCAACGCGCCGGGCAAACGCCGACGCTGGTCTGGATGGACGCTCATGGCGACTTCAACACGCCGGCGACCACGCCCAGCGGCTTCCTGGGCGGCATGCCGTTGGCGATGGCCGTGGGCCTGGGCGACCAGACGCTGCTGCGCGCCACTGGCCTGCGCCCCTGGCCGGCCGACAAGGTGCTGCTGACCGACGGCCGCGACCTCGACCCCGGCGAGCGCGACAACCTCGCCGCCGCGGCCATCGCCCATGTGCGCGACGTGGAATCGCTGCTGCAACCCGGCGCTCTGCCCGCCGGCCCGCTCTACGTCCACTTCGACGTGGACATCATCGACCCGGCCCAGATGCAAGCCGTCAATTACCCCGCTCCCGGCGGCCCGTCGGCCCAACTCGTGACCGACCTGCTGCGCGCGCTGGCAGCGACCGGCCGCGTCGTAGCTGTCTCCGTCAGCACGTGGGACGCGGCGCTCGACCCCGACGGCCACGCGCAGGCGGTGGCCCAGGCAGCCCTAAACGCCCTCTTCGGCCGCTAATCGACTCCTCTGTAAATCCCCACATTCTACTTATTGACGCAGTGCGTCATAGGTGCTATACTCTTTTGTGAAATCCTACACAAGCAGGGTTTCATTTCTCCTTGGCTATCTATCACGTCTGCGTTGGTCGCCCGACCGAATGAGGAGGTCAATCTGTGAGTACACACATCGTTGGTCCGCGAAGCGTTTCCAAACCGCCGTCGGCTGAATTGAGCGCAGCCTATCAGGCCGGTGTGCGCGCCTATGCCGTCGATTACTATGTGCCCGATTACATCCCCCAGGACACCGATCTGCTGTGTGCCTTCCGCATCCAGCCGCGCGGCGTCGATATGATCGAAGCAGCGGCGGCCGTCGCTGCGGAATCCTCCACCGGCACGTGGACCGAGGTCTGGTCCAACCAACTCACCGACATCGACTTCTACAAAGCCAAGGTCTACGCCATCGTTGACGACATCGCCTACATCGCTTACCCGCTCGACCTGTTTGAGGAAAACAGCATCGTCAACATCATGTCCTCCATCGTCGGCAACGTCTTCGGCTTCAAGGCCGTCGGCGCGTTGCGGCTGGAAGATATGCGCATCCCGCTGGCCCTGGTGAAGACCTTCCCCGGCCCGCGCGTGGGCATCTACGACGAGCGCGTGTGGGCCAACAAGTGGGATCGGCCGCTGCTGGGCGGCACGGTCAAGCCCAAGCTGGGCCTCTCGCCCAAGGCATACTCAACTATCATCTACGAGTGCCTCGTCGGCGGCCTGGACACCTCCAAGGACGACGAGAACATGAACAGCCAGCCGTTCAGCCGCTGGCGCGACCGCTTCATGTACGCCCAGGATGCCGTCGAGCGGGCCATGGCCGAGACGGGCGAGTTCAAGGGCCACTGGCACAACTGCACCGCCGGCAGCACCGAGGAGAGCCTGCGCCGGCTGGAGTACGCCGCCGAGCTGGGCAGCCGGATGATCATGTACGACTTCCTGACGGCCGGCTTCGCCGCCTCGACCGACGTCTTCAAGCGCGCCTCCGAGCTGGACGTCATCGTCCACTGCCACCGGGCCATGCACGCCGTCTTCACCCGCCAGGCCAACCACGGCATCGCCATGCGCGTCGTGGCCAAGTGGCTGCGCCTGACCGGCGGCGACCATCTGCACACCGGCACCGTCGTCGGCAAGCTGGAAGGCTCGTGGAACGACACGCTGGGCATCATCGACATCCTGCGCGAGCGGTATGTCAAGGCCAACCTGGAGCACGGCATCTACTTCGACCAGGACTTCGGCGGCCTGAAGTCTACCTGGCCCGTCGCCTCCGGCGGCATCCATGTCCACCACGTGCCGGACTTGCTGAAGATCTACGGCCCCGACGCCTTCTTCCTCTTTGGCGGCGGCACGCACGGCCACCCGGACGGCAGCCGCGCCGGCGCCGCGGCCAACCGCGCCGCGGTCGAGGGCGTGCTGGCCGGCAAGACGCTGGAGCAGATCGCCCGCACCAGCCCGGAACTGCGCAAGTCGATGGAACTGTGGTCGGGTATCAAGTTCGAGGTCACGCAGTAGGGTTCTAGGGGATAGGGGTTAGGGGCTAGGGAAGAGAGCGCTATCAGCTTCTTCCCCTAATCCCTAGCCCCTAGTCCCTACCCCCTAGGGAGGCCGTATGAACCGCAAGACCATCATGCTAGGGGTCGCGGGCGATAGCGCGGCGGGCAAGACGACGATCAGCAAGGGCATTGTCGAGGCCCTGGGCGCGGATCGCGTCACCGCGATCTGCTGCGACCATTACCATAAATACAACCGCGAGCAGCGCCGCCAACTCCACCTGAGCGCTCTGGAGCCGGACTGCAACTACATCGAGATCATGGAGCAGCACTTCCGCCTCTTGCGCGAAGGGCAGCCCATCCTGAAGCCGGTCTACAACCACAACACGGGCGACTTCGACAAGCCCGACTACATCGAGCCGACTCAGTTCATTATCATCGAGGGCCTGCTGCCGTTCCACACCCGGCTGATGCGGCTGTGCTTCGACGCCAAGGTGTATCTCGACCCGCCGGAAGCGTTGCGGCGCGAGTGGAAGATCAAGCGTGACACGACCAAGCGCGGCTACACCATCGAGCAGGTATTGCGCTCGATGGCCGGCCGCGAGGACATCGCCCCGCGCTACATTTACCCGCAGCGCAGCTACGCCGATATGATCGTGCGCTTCTACCCGCCCGACGCCGGCACTGACCCCGGCGACAGCCACCTGAATGCTCGCCTGGTGCTGCTGCCGACGCTGCCCCACCCCGACCTGACCGACGTGTTGGAGCATGGCGGCAATAGCGACGCCGTGCCCGCCCCCGACCGGCCGGCCATGCGTCTGGAACTGGGCCGCTACGAAGGCCGCCCGGCCGACTTCCTGGAGATCGACGGCTCCGTCTGCCCGGAGCGGGCCGAGGAACTGATGAGCGTCATCCGCGGCCACCTGCCGCCCAACGCCAATCTGGACGAGAGCCGCCTGGGCCGCTACCAGTTCGGGTTGGAGGAGCGCCGCAGCTATCCGTTGGCCCTGACGCAACTGCTCATCGCCTACCAGCTCATGCTGACGGCCGACCAGATCGAACGAGCCACCGACCGGGCCATCAAGCCGCCGCTGGAAGCGGTGAACTGAACGGGACTGACCCTGTCCTCCCCGGAGCG
>JAIBAS010000119.1 GCA_019695075.1 Promineifilum sp.
TCCAGCAGTAGGGGGTCAACATCGTCTTCGCCGCCACGGGCGACGGCGCGGGGCGCGGCGCGCGCCGGCTGGACGACCGGCTGGACAACGCCTGGACGCGCGGCCGGGCCAAGAAGCAGAACCACCCCATGCGACGGACGCTGGGCAAGGCCAACATCGTCTTCCTGTCGGCCCACCCGCTGGCGGCCAGCCGCGGCGAGACGGCCCACCACGCCCTGTTCATCGACGAGGTGCAGGACATCAACGGGCCGCACCTGGAGGCGGTGTTCACGCCGATGCGCGCGGCCAACAACGCCACGGCCGTCTATCTGGGCACGGTCAAGACGACGCGCGACTTTCTGTGGCAGAAGAAGATGGAATTGGAGCGGCTGGCCGCGGCCGACGGCAAGCAGCGCGTCTTCCACGTCAGCCCGGAAGAGGTCATTGCCGAAAACCCGGCCTACGCCGCCTTCCTGGACGGGCAGATCCGCAAGCACGGCCTAAAGCACCCCATCATCCAGAGCGAGTACTTCGGCGTGCCCATTGACGCCGCCGGCGGCCTGTTCGACCGGCGGCGGCAGGCGCTGATGCGCGGCGAGCACGGCCGGAAGAGTGAACCGGAACCCGGCCGCATCTACGCGGCGACGATCGACATCGGCGGGCAGGACGAAGCGGCGACCGACCCGGTGGCGCAGCTGGCCAACCCCGGCCGGGACTACACGGTGGTCACCGTCTTCGACGTCATCCCCGACCAGCTGCCGGTCTACCAGGCTGTCGACGTGCTGGTGGATCATGGCAGCCGGCACTTTGAGAGTTATCCGGGCATGCCCAAGCTGGCGGACAAGATCGACGCCTTTCTGGCTCAATGGCAGGTGGACCACGTGGTCGTGGATGCCTCCGGCGTTGGGCAGGGGCTGGCCTCGCACCTGACCGCCCAACGCGGCCGGGACAACGTGACCGCGTTCTCGTTCGCCACCCGAGGAGCCAAGGCCGCGCTGGCTAGCCGGCTCCTGGCCATCATCGAAACCCATCGCTTCAAGTATTGGAGCGACGACGCCGGGCAGGAACTCAGCGACGGCTGGTGGTTCTGGCAGCAGTGCACGAACTGCGGCTATGACCTGCCACCCGAAGGAAGGTTTGAGAAGGACTTGCAGTGGGGCGTCCCGGCAACGCTCAAGATCGCGACCAGCCAGGGGAACTTGCTCGTCCATGACGACCGGCTTTTGTCGGCCGCCCTTATCGCCGAATACGACCGTCTCATCGCCGACCAGAAGTTGAGTGTCGGCTACACATCAAGTGTCGTCCTCCAGTCGGCCGACCCTTACAACCCGGCGATGGAGGACTACCCGATGTACGACTGAACAGACACGCCATGAAACGCGCCCGCAGCCTCGCCGAAGCTTTGAACCTGCTCAACCCCGGCCGCAGCGCCGGGAGCGCCGACGCCGGCCTCATCGCTGACGTCTCCTACCGAACCGACCTCACCCCGTACATTCAGACGCCAGAGCAAGGCGCGCGGATGTTGGTTATTAACATCATTCGCCTGGCCATCGCCGACCTGACCAGCGTCTCCAAGGAGCGGAGCGCGGCCGCAGCCCGGCGGAGCGCGGCCCTCTACTTCCAGTCCGACCAGTACCGGGCACACCTGCGGTTGTTGGGGCTGCCCTACGAGCAGCCGCTCGTCGTCAAGCGGCTGCTGCCGCCCGAAAACGGCCGCCGCAGGGGCGTACAATCCAGAAGCATGATGTTGAACTAGCCCGCCACTATGGCCGACAACGACCGACTGACCCTCCGCCAACAGATGGCCGCCGTCTTCAACCGCCTGGCTCTGGCCATCGGCGGCATCTCCGGCATGCGGCCGAACCTGGCCGACGACTCGCCTATCTGGCGAGCGGCGACCGTCGGGCCGGGCATCACCGACCAGCCGCGGGCGGTGGCCATCAAGGAACGGCAGCGGGCGCTGAAGGGCTACCGCGAGAACTCCACCCTCTACCGGGCTGTCGAACTCAAGACCGACCACATCATCGGCGATGAGGGCATCCGGCCGGGCAGCCCTAGCCCAGAACTGGAACGTTTCCTGCTGCGCTTCTGGGACCACCCGGAGAACCACATGGACGAGCGCCTGCCGACGCTCATCAGCGAGCTGCTCATCTCCGGCGATCTGTTCGTTCTGCTCTTCACCGACGGCTCGACCGGGGCCACCTACCTGCGCCCCCTGCCCTACGAGATGGTGCAGGAGATCGTCCCCAGCGCCACCGACTTTGAGAAGGAGCTGGAGTACGTCATTGCCGTTGGCGACGGGACGATGAAGCGGTATCCGGCCTACAGCGACGACCTGGAGCCGGCGGCCGAATGCATCCTGCACTACAAGATCAACGCGCCGGTCGGGAGTCTGTGGGGCCAGTCCGACCTGGCCACCGCGCTGGACGAGGCGACGGCCTACAAGCAGATTTTGAAAGACCGTTCCCGGCTGCACTGGGCCATGCGGCTGTTCAACTGGTTCGTCACCGTGCCGGCCGGGAAGGTGCCGGAGGCCAGCGCCAAGTACGCCACGCCGCCGGCCAGCGGCAGCATCATCGTCAAGTCTGACGCCGAGCAGTGGGAGGCGATCACACCCAACATCCGCGGCGCGGACGCGGCGCAAGACCTGTTCGCGCTGCGGCTGGACATTCTGGGTGGGCTGGGCCTGCCGCCGTTCTGGTTTGGCGACGTCACGGGGATGAACTTCTCGACGGCGCAGATCGTGGAGTACAACGTCTTTCGCAACCTGAAGCGCAAGCAACGCTCATTCGTCCACTTCTTGCAGACGATCCTGCTGGCCGCCGCCCAACGGGCCTAC
>JAIBAS010000498.1 GCA_019695075.1 Promineifilum sp.
GGGGCCGACTTGACCTCGTCGAAGCGCTTGTCCAGACGCACGTTGCTGCTGGGGTTGAATGTCGCCCGCAGGTGGTCGAGCAGGTCGGGCACGACGACGAACAGCACCGGCTCGCCGGCGTTGGCGCGGGCGTTGGCGATGGCCGCGGCCAGGTGGGTCTTGCCGTTGCCATAGGCGACGCTGTTGAAGACGAGCCAGTCGCGCGGCTCCTCAGAGAAGGCCACGGCCAGTTCCAGCGCCCGGCGCAGATTCTCGCCCTGCGGCCGGGGCAGTTCGTTCTCGCGCAAGTCGAAGGTGTCGAAGGTCTTGTCGCTGTGGAGGTTCAGCGTTGAGAGGTCTGATTGCTCATCGCCCACGCCGGCGCGGCGAAAGTCCGGCGCGGCGATGTGGACGATCTGCGCCAGGCTGGGATCGACCATGCGCGAGCGCACGCGAATCTCAATGGCTTCCAATTCCAGGTTGGTGGTGATGACCGTCGGCAGCTTGGCGTTGTAGCGGTAGTTGAGGATCTGGTAGAGCTTCTCCTGCGCCCACTCGCTGTTGGTCTGCGTGCCCAGGTCGTCGAGGATGAGCAGGGGGCTGTTGCGCACCTGGTCGAAGCGTTCGTCGTAGCTGACCGTGGACTCCGGGTTGAACGTCGCCCGGAGGTGATCGAGCAGGTCAGGCGTGTTGACGAACAGCACCGGCTGCCCGTGGCTCAGACGGGCGTTGGCGATGGCCGCGGCCAGATGGGTCTTGCCGCAGCCATAGCCGCCCTTCAGCACCAACCAGCCCACGGGCGCGGCGGAATAGGCTCGCGCGCTCTCGAAGGCCATGCGCAGGTTGCGCTGCTTGGCGGCGGTCATGCCGTGGCCGTCGGGGATGAAGCTCTCGAACGTGCAGTCGGCCAGCGCGCCGATCTGGCTCAGGCGCAGCAGGCCGTCGAGTTGGGCGGCCTGCTGCTCGGCGGCGCGGCAGACGCAGGCCACGGCGCGGCCGAAGCCGGGCTGCCCCGGGGCCACGTCGGGCATGACGTAGCCCAGCCCCTCGCAGAAGGGGCAGTCGGGCTTGCCAATGCCGCCGTCGTCGCGCTCGGCCGGCGGCTCAGCGCTGGACGATGTCGTCATACTCAGACGGGACTTGCCGTTGGAGGTTCCGTTGAGCATCTCGTTGACCCAGGGCATCCTTTCTCCCCTCCACGCGCCAGCGCTCCAGGATACTCTGGACATAGCGCCAGCGGCGAACGTTGTTGGTGACGGCCAGCTTGATGGCCTCCTCGATCCAGCGCGGCGGGTAGGTCTTCTCCGCCTCGCGCAATTCGTCGGCGATCATCGGCGTCAGCGCGCCGATGTTCTGCTCATAGAGGACGAAGATATTGGGTCGCTCGATGAGCAGGGTGATGGGCTGCTCGTCGTCGGGCGAGGGCCGCCACTCGCCGCGGCTGATGCCCTCGACGGCGGCGCGGCCCTTCTCAGTATTCAGGAAGTACAACTCCATCTGGCCGTCGCCGCCCTCCACCTCAACCTTCAGGAACGTGCCCCGCGCCAAGGCCCGCTCGATGCCGTCCAGCAGCGCATCGACGCCGCTCTGGATGCTGGCCTCGCCCATCGCCTTCAGCAGCAGCGGGTCGCTCATGAAGTCGGTCAGGCGCAGATAGCGCACCGCGCCCTCGCGCTGGCCCAGCGCCCAGAAGGCATAGAGCGTCACCTTTAGCTCGGCCATGTGGTCGATGAGCGGCAGCAGGTCGCTGAAGAACAGGTTGGGGATGGGCGTCGCCCGGCGCATGCCGTCGGGGAAGCCGGCGAAGCCCTGCATGGAAGTCCGTGTCGTCATGGCGTCCTCTTGTAGGGCGGGTTCGTAACCCGCCCTCTACCGCTTGTCGATGAAAATTGCGAAGCAGGGGCGGGTTGCCAACCCACCCTACAACTCTATCTCCTGCCGATGCAAATTGCGGAAGGTGGCCAGCTTGCCATGCCAGAACAGGTCAATCGAGCCGGTGGGGCCGTTGCGGTGTTTGGCGACGCTGATTTCGGCGATGTTCGGCCGCTCGGAACTGTCGGGATTATAGTAATCGTCGCGGTAGATGAACATGACGACGTCGGCATCTTGTTCGATACTACCAGAGTCGCGCAAGTCCGACAGCTGCGGCCGCTTGTTCTGCCGGCTCTCGACGGCGCGGCTGAGCTGCGCCGCGGCCAACACGGGCACGTCCAACTCGCGGGCCAGCCCCTTCAGTTCGCGCGAGATCTCGCTGACTTCCTGCACGCGGTTGCTGCTGGGGTGCTCGGCCTGCATGAGCTGGAGGTAGTCGATCATCACCAAGTCCAGCCCGTGCTCGGCGTAGAGACGGCGGCACTTGGTGCGCAGTTGCATGGGCGAGATGGAGGGCGTGTCGTCGATGTAGATGCGCGTCTCCGACAGGCGGCCGAGCGCCTCCAGGAAGATGCCCCACTCGTGGTCGGCTAGATCGCCGCGCCGCAGCCGCTGCGAGTCGATGCGCGTCTCGGCGGCGATCATACGCTGCAACAGCTGCTCGCCCGACATTTCCAGGTTGAACATGGCCACGCGCTTGTCATAGCGGCGGGCGGCGTTGAGGGCGATGGCGATCTCCAGCGCCGTCTTGCCCATGCCCGGCCGGGCGGCGATGATGACCAGGTCGGACTTGTTCAGCCCGCTCAGCATCCGGTCCAACTCGATGAAGCCGGTGGGGATGCCGATGAACTCGTCGCCCCGCTCGCGCAATAGCTCCATCCGCTCCAGGTAGTCGGCGGCGATGTCGCGGACGGGCTGGAGGTCGCGCGTGGTGCGCTGCTCGCTGATGCTGAACAGGGTGTGCTCGGAGCGGTCGAGGACGACGTTGATGTCCTCGGCCTCGTTATAGGCCAGCTTGGCGATGGAACCGGCGGCCAGGATGAGTTTGCGGCGAATGGCGGCGGCCTCAACCATGCGGCCGTAGGCCTCAACGTTGATGGAGGTCGGCACGGCGTTGAGCAGGCTGATGACGACGCCCTCGCCGCCGATCTCCTCCAGCCGCTCGCGGCGGCGCAATTCCTCAATGAGCGTCACCACATCCAGCGGCACGCGCTGGTCGCTAAGGGCCAGCATGGCCTCATAGACCCAGCGGTTGGGCGCGCGGTAGAAGGCGTCGGCCTTCAGGAAGTTGGAGACCTCGAAGAGCGAATCGGGGTCGATGAGCAGCGAGCCGAGGACGGCCTCCTCCGCTTCGATGCTATGGGGTGGTAGACGTTCTTCTATCGTGTCCATTGCCGCCCTCTCTGGGGCCAAACGAAAACGTGAAACGGCTTCCGTTTCACGTTCACTGCGAACCGCGAGGTTCGGTTAGCCGGCTGCGATTCAACCGTCGGCGCGTTGCCTTGTCAGGAACGGTCGCTCTCGTCAAAATCGTCGAAATCGAGCGTGTCCAGGAAGTCGCTGAAGGCATCGAGCTTGCCGACATCGGCCGCCTCGCCGCCTTGCTGGCTCTGGGCCGCTTCCTGCAAGTCCGGCTCCGGCTCCACGCCGGCCACATCCATGACCTCCTCGGCGATGAAGATAGGCACCTTGGCGCGCACGGCCAGGGCGATGGCATCGGACGGACGGCAATCGATCTCGCGCGGCTCCCGTTCACCGGTGATGTTGATGAACAGCCGGGCATGGAAGACGCTCTCGTTCAGTTCCTTGATGAGGACGTGCGAGACCGTGCCGCCCAACTCGGTGATGACGTTCTTGAGCAAGTCCTGGGTGAGGGGACGCGCCACCTTGACATCCTGCAACTCGATGGTGATGGCGTCGGCCTCGCAGGGGCCGATCCAGATGGGCAGTTGGCGATCGCTGTCCACCTCGCGCAAGAGCACGATACGGTGTTGAGATACCAGACTGATACGGATGCTGTCGATCACAACCTCGATCATGGGCCGTCCCTCAGTTTACGGATAGTGCGCGCCGCGGCGCGGAGCCAGGATTTTGAGGGGATTGTAGCACAGAATGGGCCAGGGGCTAATGGGACAAGATGACCCAGTTCTGGCCGCGCATTTCCATGACGAGGTTCTTCAGGCGCGGGTCGGGGGCCTGGGTGGCCGTGGCGCGGGCGGTCGCGCCGGCCAGATCGACGGCGTGCAGCTCGTAGCCGTACTCGGCCGCGGCGCGAACGATGCCCAGATAGCTGGCGGCCATCGGGTCGATGATCGTCCCGTCGCGGTCGAGGATGTCCTCCACGCTGTCGAGGATGACGTTGGCGCGGCTGTAGTCGCCGGCGCGCATAGACGTGTCGGCGGCGATGAGCATCACCTCCAGGGTGACGTTCATCTCCGTCTCCGGCCGGCGGGTCAGGTCGGCCGGGTTGCCGAACTCGCGCACCTCCGTCGGGTGGGGCAGCCAGGCATTCAGATAGTGGGCCGTGGGGTCATAGAGGGCCTGATAGCGCCGGGCGATGTCGTAGTAGCGGATGGTGGTCTGCAAGTCGTCGATGGCCACGGCCGGCGGCGGGTTGCTCTTCAGCCCGGTCAGCCAGTCACTTTCGGCCTGGGCCAGGGTAATGCCGTAGTAGCGCTGCAAGTTGGCATCGACGGCAGCCGAGAGCGTCGGCCCGTCGTCGGCGGAGACATCGCTGTAGAACTCCTTGAAGGTGCCCCAGCCGGCGCGGTCGATCAGGTAGGTCACGAAGCCGCCTGCTTCCAGATAGCCGATCTCGTGCTGCACCGGGTAGAAGTCGTCGATGAGCTGGGCCAGGGGCACGTTACGCTGCATAGCCACCAGCGCCGCCGCGCGTTGTGTCAGGTCTTCGGGCTTGTAGTGGCCGCCGCTGGCCCACACGGCCAGCCCTTCGGCCATGAAGGAGATGCGGCGGGGGGCGAACTGCTGGTCGAGGATGTGGGTGGCCTCGTGGACGAGCAGTTCGTAGACGCCGCCGCCGGCATACTGCCGGTCGGCGTAGGACACAACCATGTCGGCCCCGGCAAAGCCGCCCTGGCCCACGACGCGGTCGATCAGGTAAACGTTGATCTTCTGGCTGGGCTGGACGGTCAGGCGGTCGGCGGCCTGCCCCACGGCGGCCTCCAGTTGCGGCAGCAGCGTGTCCAGGTCGCGAGCCGCGGCCGTGTCGCTGACGACGTGAACGATGCAGCAGTTGATCTCGGCCGTCTGCCAGGTGGCGGCCACGTCGAGCGCCGCCTGCCCAGAGGCCACTTCGACGGTCGTCGTCATCGTCACGCGGTTGTTGCCGGCGTCCTCGTCGTTGGTCTGGATGGCGTCACTGGGGTCGAGGACGACCTCGATGGTGTGGTCGCCGGCCAGCCCGGTCGTGTCCCAGGCCCACTCGTAGACGCCCTCGGCCTGGCCGTTCCAGTTGCGCCGGTCGAGCGGCCCGCCGGCCACCTGCTGTCCATCAACGTAGATGGCGGCGCTGACGTCGCTGACGTTGATCGCTTCGGGCACGTGGGGCAAGAGCTGGAAAGTGACCTTGTCGCCGGCATAGACGACGGACACGGGGTAGAGAAAGATGTCGGCGGCGTCGATGGCCAGGTCGTTGGCGACGATGTGGGCCGGGCCGCCGGTGGGCGAAGGCAGGAGGATGGTCGTGGGCGAGGCGACCGGCGCGGTGGTTGGCTCGGCGGTGGGGATGATGAGCTGGGTGGTCGGCGCGGACGGAGCCTGGGTAGGCGCGACGACAGCCGCGGTTGACGGCAGTGTGTCGGCGGCTGTCTGGCGACCACAGGCCGCCAGGAACATCACGGACGCGACAAGCAGGAAAGACGCAATGCGCTGCATTGAATGCGACTGTAATTGAAATCCGCGAATACGACCGAACGCCACGGCTATTTCTACTCTACTGCTGCTATTCTATCGACCGACGATAGGCAATTCTGCCGGACAAGTGGGATGTTCACCGAGTCTTAACCTGTTAGCGGGCCATGCTGACGGCGCGACACCGCTCCTACCCAAGCTGGCAAATGGTGTATAATTCCGCGCTTACCATTTTAGCACAATCAGGTGCGGCGTTGAAGGGGCTTGGCCGGGGTGGTCGCTGGCTCGTGTGCGCCGCGCCATACCAACAACGCAGGAGTTGAACATGCCCTTTCAGAATATTCAGGTGCCCGCCGGTGAGAAAATCACCTATCAGAACAACCGTCTCGCCGTGCCCGATAATCCCATCGTCGCCTTCATCGAGGGCGACGGCATCGGCGTCGATATCACGCCGGCTTCCATGATCGTATGGGATGCGGCTGTCGAGAAGGCTTACGGTAGCCGGCGCAAGATCGCCTGGATGGAGATCTACGCCGGCGAGAAGGCCGCGGCCAAGTACGACGGCAACTACATGCCCGCCGAGACCTTCGATGCCATGCGCGAAACCATCGTCGGCATCAAGGGGCCGCTGACGACGCCCGTCGGCGGCGGCTTCCGCAGCCTGAACGTGACCTTGCGCCAGGTGCTCGACCTCTACGCCTGCGTCCGCCCGGTGCGCTACATCGCCGGCACGCCCAGCCCGATGAAGCACCCGGAGAAGATGAACATCGTCATCTACCGCGAGAACACCGAGGATGTCTACTCCGGCGTCGAGTGGGAGGCCGAGACCGAGGAAGCGCGGGCGATCATCCGCTTCATCAACGAGACGCTGGGCAAGAACGTGCGCGAAGGCTCGGCCATCGGCATCAAGCCGGTGTCGGAGTTCGGCAGCAAGCGGCTGGTGCGCCAGGCCATCCAGTACGCCATCGACCACAAGCGGCCGTCGGTGACGCTGGTGCATAAGGGCAACATCATGAAGTTCACCGAGGGGGCGTTCAAGAACTGGGGCTACGAGGTGGCGACGCAGGAGTTCGGCGACTTCACCGTGACCGAGGAAGATCTGTGGAACAAGTACGACGGCCGCGCCCCAGAGGGCAAGATCGTCGTCAACGACCGCATCGCCGACAACATGCTCCAGCAGATGATCACCCGCACGGACGAGTACAGCGTTCTGGCGACACTGAACCTGAACGGCGACTACATCAGCGACGCCGCCGCGGCGCAGGTAGGCGGGCTGGGCATGGCCCCCGGCGGCAACATCGGCGACGGCCTGGCCCTCTTCGAGGCCACCCACGGCACGGCTCCCAAGTACGCCGGCAAGGACATGGTCAACCCCGGCAGCCTCATCCTCAGCGGGGCGATGATGCTGGAGTACATGGGCTGGAACGAGGCCGCCGACCTGGTCGTCGAGGCGATGGGCAAGGCCATCCAGGACAAGGTCGTGACCTACGACCTGCACCGGCAGATCGAGGGGGCGACGAAGGTCAGCTCGTCGGGGTTTGCGCGGGCGATTGTGGAGAGGATGTAGGCGCGGTTCGCTGACCGGCAGATGATGAAGAAGGCTTAACAGCACCGGCGGACATCAGTCCGCCGGTGCTGTTAAGTTGGGGGCGTATGACGGCCAGCGCGCGTCCGGGAGCGTGCTTAAGCGCATAGCGGTCGGTGGAGTGTAGACCGACCTGAGCCTTTGGCATGAGCGTCCTCACGACCACTGGTATCAGCCAGGTGTTAGAGCTATACTGAGAATTGTGGAGTTCGAATGGGATCCCGGCAAAGCAGAAGTCAACCTGCGCAAGCACGGCGTGTCCTTCGCTGAGGCTGCAACGGTGTTGGCCGACCCACTCTCAATTACAGCCTCCGATCCCGACCACTCCCGTGTAGAGGAACGTTTTATTACCGTCGGCATGTCTTTCAACCACCGCCTGTTGCTCGTGGCTCATACTGAGCGAGGAAAGACCATCCGGATCATCAGTGCTCGCGAATTGACTTCCACCGAACGAACGACTTATGAAAGCGGAAACTTCTGATCCCAATGATGATCTCCGACCCGAATACGATCTGACGACGTTGCTGAAGGACGGTGTACGTGGCAAGTATGCTGCGGCGTTTGCCCGGGGCACGAACCTTGTCTTGCTGGCCCCCGACGTGGCGCAAGCTTTCCCCACCGAAGCGTCCGTCAACGAAGCCTTACGGCTGGTCATGCGTCTGGCCGAGTTGCCCGTCTCACCGGCCAGTTCTCGCTAAGCCGATCTCTACACCGTCCAATCCCGATAGCCGCGTAGAATCCATGGCGGAGGCGCTCTCGGTCAGCGTCTCTGCTATTATTCGTTTCATGCTGCAACCTCTCCCCCTCCTAACCATCGCCGGCTCCGACTCCGGCGGCGCGGCCGGGGCGCAGGCCGACCTGAAGACCTGGGCCGCGCTGGGAGCCTATGGCATGAGCGCCCTCACTGCCGTCACGGCGCAGAACAGCGTGCTTGTGCAACAAGTCCACTTCCTGCCGCCGGAGATGGTCGCCGCGCAGATCGACGCCGTGCTGTCCGACTACGGCGCGGCGGCGATCAAGACCGGCTTCCTCGGCCGCGTGGAGATCATCGAAGTCGTGGCCGACCGCCTGGCATATTGGTGTAGGGGCGGGTCTGAGACCCGCCCCTACATTGTGATCGACCCGGTGCTGGTGAACCATCGCGGCGAGGCGATGTTTGGGCCGGACGTGGCCGACGCCTATCGCCGGTGGCTGCTGCCGTTGGCCGACCTGGTGACGCCCAATGCGGCCGAGGCGCGGCTGCTGGGGCTAGGCGAGGACGAGCAGGGAAGCGGGGGAGCGGGGGAGCAGGGGAGCCAGAGCGTGGCGGCGCGCGTGTTGATCAAAGGGGCCAGACGGTCGGACAGCGAGATCGTCGACGTCTATTGGGACGGAGCGCGGCGCGTGGAACTGCCGCAAGTGCTCATCGACACGACCAACACCCACGGCAGCGGCGATACGCTCTCGGCCGCCGTCTGCGCCTTCCGCGCCGCGGGCCACGACTGGCCGGAGGCCATCCACCGGGCGCAGGCCTTTACCCATGCCGCCCTCCGGCGCGGGGCAGGCTGGCGGCTGGGCGCGGGCCACGGGCCGCTGGGCCACGCGCCCGCCGAAAGCGCTTGACGCTGCCCGTGACCTCTGGTATTCTCCCATCATTCAAAACATTTTGAACGTTGGGTACTATGCACCAGACGCTTAACGCAGTCAACGAAAGCACCGCCACCGGGCTGGCGCGACTGGCCCGCTTCTTCGGCTTCAGCGACATCATGGGCCGGCTCTATGGCACACTGCTGCTCAGCCCCGAGCCGATGTCCCTGGACGATCTCTGCGACCGGTTGCAGATCAGCAAAGGCTCGGTCAGCATGACCATGCGCGACCTGGAGCGCTGGGGCATGGCCAAAGAGGTTTGGGTGCGCGGCAAGCGGCGCAAGTACTACAAGGCCGAGTCGGATATGTGGCAGGTGATTCGCAACGTGCTCAGCGGCCGGGAGCAGCGCGAGGTGCAGTTGGCGCTGCACGTGCTAGGCGAGAGCGTCGAGAAGTTGCAGGCGGCCGAGTGCCAGCTGTCGCCGGAGGAGCAGCAACTGGCGCGCTACTACCTGGATCGCATCGCCGACCTGCAAGCGTTCTTCCAATTCGCCCAGTTGGCCCTCCACACCGTCCTGGGCAGCGAGAAGTCGCTGGATTTTGAAGCGATTACGCGGATTGAGATTGAGTAGGTAGTTATTATTTGTAGACTTCGCGCCGGTGCCGAACGTATTCGATAACGATCTGGGCTGCTGGCGCCTGCGGTTCAAGCCGATAAATCACGCGATAATCCCCAACACGCAACTTGTAGTAGCCCTGCCAAGCGCCGTGCAGGGGAAGCAAGGTGGTAGTATCCAGGTTCTCAGCCAACCATCGGATTCGCTGCACGACCCGTGTGGCCACGGCTCTGTCCAGTTTCGCCAGGTCAGCCTTCGCCTCTTTGGTGACAAGAACCGGATGCGAAGTTGTCATTCCAATCCAAGTTCGACGAGTACGTCTTGCAGCGATTCCGTTTCCTGATAACCGGTAAGTCGCTTTTCAACTGAGCGCTTGAGTTCCATTTCGAATTCCTCGCGAAGCTCTAACCCTTCGTCGGGATCGGCAAATAGGTCGGCCAGGCTTTCCGTGACTGCCTCGCGAATCAGCGCGCGAAACTCTGCTAAGGTCAAGTCGGCGATTTTCATTTCAGTCATTTGCTCTACCCTGTAGCCCTGTCTTCGCTAGTCCTTCTTAGTATTATATCACGCTCGCTCAACAGCGAGCCGGCACTGCGAGACTACCTACCGGGCGTTGCGCAGATAGCCCGCCACGCACAGCACCAACAACACCAGATAGCCAATGACCACCGTCCAGATGTGGAAGGCAAACCGCCAGTCGCCCGCCGGTAAGAGCCACTGGCCGAGCAAAACTGCCAGCGTGTAGACCGCTGCATAGACGGCGATGCGCCGTTTCAGCGGTCGCAGCCGCGCGTCGCCGTCCACGACGATGAGCGGCACAACCACCAGGCAGGCCCAATAGGCGGCCATGCCCAGCTGGCCGGCGTCGGGGTTGCCCCAGGGGGAGTTGCCGATGAGGAACCATTCGACGCCCAGACCGGCCACGGCCGCCAGGATCACGCAAGCCAGGAAGGCCGCCCGCCGCGGCAGCAGCCGGAAGAGCGCCCACACCACCACGAACGCCCCGGTCAGATAGACAGCGTTGAAGACCATCGAGCCGAGCAGGTTGGCCCAGTCGCCACGGATGAAGACCGAGTATTGCAGCTCGCCGACGGCCGCGGTCAGCACGCCAACGAGAACGAACAGAGGCAAACGCAGCCAAACGCGCATCGATTTCACTCCCATCGCTCGCAGGGTTGCTATCCCATACGCACGACAGGCGAAATCGATGCAGCGGGGCGGGTTGTGGCCGCCTAGAATAGCTCGCGGTTGGCCGACACCCAGTCGTACAGCCGCCGCACACCCTCGGCCGGCGAGACGCGCGGACGCCAACCCAGGAGCGCCTCCGCCCGGCGGATGTCGGCCACGAAGACGCGCTGGTCGCCCGGCCGCCACGGGCCATAGCGCACCGGCACCGGCCGCCCGGCCAACTCGGCCAGCAGCGGCCCGAACTCCGTCCAGATCGATAGCGTGTTGTCCGGCCCGCCGCCCAGGTTGAGCACTTCGCCGCGCAGGTCGTCGATGTGGTCGATGCCGCGCTGGTAGGCGTCGAGCAGGTCGTCGATGTAGAGCACGTCGCGCACCTGCCGGCCGTCGCCGTAGATGGCGATGGGCCGGTCGAGGACGGTGGCGATGACGAAGTGGGCCACCCAGCCCTGGTCTTCCACGCCGAACTGCCGCCGGCCGTAGATGCACGACTGGCGCAGCACCAGCGTCCGCAGGCCATAGATGCGGGCATAGTCGCGCATGTACTGGTCGCCCGCGCCCTTGGAGCAGCCATAGGGGGAGTGGAAGTCCAGCGGGAAGCTCTCCGGGATGCCGTGGGGGTAATCGGCGTAGGCGTAGCGCTCGCCGGCCGGGACGATGCCGACGTGCTCCATGCCGCCGTAGACCTTGTTGGTGCTGGCATAGAGCAGGGCCGCGCCCGGCGCGCCGTGGCGCACCGCCTCCAGGACGTTGAACGTGCCCAGGGCGTTGCTCTCGAAGTCCTCGCGCGGGTCGGCCACCGACTGGGTGACGGCCACCTGCCCGGCCAGATGCAGCACCACGTCTGGCGGCCGCTCGGCCACGGCCGAGGCCAGCCGGCCGTCGTCGCGGATGTCGGCCTCCAGGACGCACAGCCGCTCGCCGCCGTGCGTGGCGTGGAGCCAATCGAGGTTGGCCCGGCCGCCGCGCCGGGTCAGGTTGTCGTAGATGGTCACGGCGTCGCCGCGCCGCAGAAAGTGGTCGGCGGCGTTGCAGCCGATGAAGCCGGCCCCGCCGGTGATGAATACGTGTTGTCCGCTCAAGTGATTTTCTCTCGCATCGCTCGCCGCGCCCCGCGCCGGGCGATTAAGCTATGTGATTATACAGCCGTCGCCGGCCATACCCTTAGCGCCCCCTTTCTTCCGCCTCGACAATCGCCCGTTCCCGTTCGGCCAGCCAGGCGCAGTAGTCCGGCTGCTCGGCCAGGTCGACGGTCAGCAGCAGGGCGTCCTCGGGCGGGTTGCGGTAGTAGCGGCGGCGCACGCCGACCTCGACGAAGCGGTATTTGGCATAGAGCGCCTGGGCGACGAGGTTGCTGCGGCGCACTTCCAGTGTGACGAGCAGCGGCTGCAGGGCGCAGGCCAGCAGCAGCAGGTTCAGCAGCAGCCACTCGCCCCGGCCGCGGCCGCGCTCGGCCGGAGTTACGGCGATGGTGCTGATGTGAATCTCCCCGGCGATGAGCCAGAAGCCGGCAAAGCCGATAAGCGCCTCGCCGCCGGCATCGTCGCGCGCGAGCACCTGATAGTGAGCCAGCTGGTTGTCGGTCAACTCATTGATGAAGAGCTGCTCCGTCGCCGGGGTAGGAAACGAGGCGCGGTCGATGGCCAGGACGGCGGGGATGTCGGCGACGGTCATCGACCGCAACCGGTAGGGCGAAGGCAGAGCCAGCATCGTGCCTAGCCCGGCTCGCGCAGGTAGAGCGGCGCCAGGTTATCGGCCGGGTCGGTCTGCTTGCGCTTCCAGCGCCACCAGCCGATCTCGGCCAGCACGGCGGCGCGCCGCACCGACTCGGCCGGCGGGGCAATGACCGCGGCGCGGTTGGCCCGGCGGATGAGCTTGGCCGTGTTCGCGTCGATCTCGCCGGCGAAGGCGATCGGCAACGCCAGTCGCGCGGCCAACTCTTCCCAATTGGTCAGCATCGGCTCGCCGACGCGCTCCCAGCCTCGCTTGGCGACCCACTGGTACTGCCCGGCCCAGACGCGCGTGCGGCCGGCCTGGGCGACAACGACCAGATCCGTCTCCAGCCGGCAGACGGACCGGGCGACGATGTCGAGCGTGGGCACGCCGACGAGGGGCAGGTTGTGGGCCAGCGCCAGGCCCTTGGCCAGCGCCAGGCCGACGCGCAAGCCGGTGTAGGAGCCGGGGCCAATGGCCACGGCCACCGCGCTCAGGTCGGCCGGGGCGACGCCCGTTCGGCCCCACAGTTGGGCCACGGCCGGGGCCAGCTCAATGGTCTGCGTGCGCCGGCTACGCCAGCCGAACTCGGCCAGGATGGCCGCGCCATCGTGGAGAGCCAGGCCGATCCAGTCGGTTGCCGTGTCGATTGCCAGGATCATCGTTGTTCAGACCCCGAAAGTGTTTTTGCGGAAGCCCGCCAGCAGTTGGGTGGCCCGCGGCCCACCGGCGTTCAAGCGCAGGCGGCGGCGGGTTGGGCTGTCGTAGCTGAGAGCGATCCACAGCCGGTCGGCCGGCAGCAACGCCAACACGTGCTCCGGCCACTCGATCATCACCGTGGCGTCGCTGTCGAACAGGTCTTCCAGGCCAACGGTGGCGATGTCGCCGGCCCGCTCCAGCCGGTAGCAGTCGAGATGGTAAAGCGTGGCCCCGTCGCGCGGGCGGGGGTACTCGTTGACCAGGACGAAGGTCGGGCTGGTGACGCGCAATGGCGTGCCCCAGCCACGGCCGATGCCCCGCGCCAGTGTCGTCTTGCCCGCGCCCAGCTCGCCGGACAGACAGACGATGTCGCCCGGCGCTAGCAGTTCGCCCAAGCGGATGCCCAGGCGCTCCGTCTGCGCGGTGCTGGTGCTGACGAAATCGAGTGTCCGGTCGTCGAGAATGGCCATACGAGTGGTCGGTAATCAGTGGCCAGTCAAAAACAGTGGCCTATATCAGGGGACAGTATAACCCAAATCAACCACATCCTGAAAACAACTGCCCGCCAACCGCCCCGACCTCAGAGGTTTTCTGAAACCTCTGAGGTCTCCCGCCGGCCGCCGGCCACTGGCCACTGTCCACCGTCCACGATTCCGATATACTCCCCTCATGCGCGTTCTCTTGCTAACCGACATTCATGCTAATCTGGTCGCCCTGGAAGCGGTGCTGGCCGACGCCGAAGGGCAATGGGAGCAGCTGTGGTTCCTGGGCGATCTCGTCGGCTACGGGCCGCAGCCGAATGAGTGCGTCGAACGATTGCGGGCGCTGGCGCCGCTGGCTCTGTCGGGCAATCACGACTGGGCCGTGCTGGGCAAACTCGACGACGAGGACTTTAACAGCGACGCCCGCTACGTGGCCCGCTGGACGCGCCGCGTGCTGACGGCCGACAACCGCGACTACCTGAACACCCTGCCGCCCCTGCGTGTCGAACCGCCCTTCACCCTGGCCCACGCCAGCCCGCGCCACCCCGTCTGGGAGTACATCCTCGACCTGCCGACGGCGCTGGAGAACTTCGCCCACTTCGACACGTCCTACTGCCTGGTCGGCCACACCCACGTGCCGGCCGTCTTCGCCCTGGACGAGGCGAGCGGCGGGGTGGACTTCGCCCTCATCGAGCATGGCGACGTGCTCGACCTGAGCCGCCACCGGCTGATCGTCAACCCCGGTGGCGTGGGCCAGCCGCGCGACGGCGACCCGCGCGCCGCCTATGCCCTGCTGGACACCGAGGCCATGCGGATGACCTTTCACCGCGTGGCCTACGACGTCGCCGCGACGCAAGCGCTCATGCGCGAGCAGAAGTTGCCGCGCCGGCTGATCAAGCGGCTGGAACAAGGGCTATAGCGGAACATTTGGCCAGGCGGCAGCGTCCTCTCAACAGAGACGAGCAACTGAATGAGAACGCCGTGCAGACAGGAGAGAATGAAGATGAAACGCCGAGTTATCGTATTTGTGGGGTTGCTGTTGCTGGGACTGCTGGTTGTGGCCTGCGGTGGTGCAACAGGTGTCGAAGTGACACGGACAGCCAGTGAAACGGTTATGGAAGAGGCCGCGCCCCAGGCGTATGACGCCGAGGGCGACTTCAGCATGGCCGCGGGGTCGGCCGTGGCCGGCCAACCCCCGGCCGATCCGGCGGCGCAGCCCGTCGCCAATCAGGAGCGGCTCATCATCCGCAATGCCGACATGTCTATCGTGGCCACCGACACCGAAGTCGCCCTGGCCCAGATCGCCGCAATGGCCACCAACGGCGGCGGTTGGGTCGTCAGCAGCAACGTCTACCAGTCGAGCGAGACCAGCAAGACCGGCTACATCCAGATTCGCGTCCCCGCCGAGGGCTTCCAAAGCGTGCTGGACGCCATCACCGGGCTGGCCGTCAGCGTCGAGAGCCTGTCCACGTCGGGGCAGGACGTGACCGAGGAATACGTCGATCTGTCGTCGCAGCTGACCAACCTGGAGGCGACGGCGGCGCGGGTGCGCACCTTCCTCGACGACGCCACGAAGGTCGATGACGCCCTGGCCGTCAACGCCGAACTCAGCCGGCTGGAGGGCGAGATCGCCGTCGTCAAGGGGCGGATGCAGTATCTGTCGCAATCGGCCGCCTTCTCGTCCATCACCGTCAACGTCACCCCGGACGAGCTGGCCCAGCCCATCGAGGTCGCCGGCTGGCAGCCCAGGGGCGTGGCCAAGGAAGCGCTTGAGTCGCTGGTCAATGCGCTGCAATCGCTGGCCAACCTGGTCATCTGGCTGGTCGTGTTCGTCCTGCCGATTCTGCTGCTCATCGCCATCCCGCTGCTGATCATCTTCCTGCTCATCCGCTGGCTGCGACGGCGGCCGGGGCGAATGGCGAGGCCGCCGGCCGAGTAATAGACTGGCGCTGGGGTGGGTCAGAAACCCGCCACGGAACGAGACAAGGAGGTCGGGCGCTGGTTTGCGCCCGACCTCTTTTTGTTACCGGCGCAAGAAGCGCTGCCGCAGCACAAAGGCCTGATATTGGGCCAGGCCGCTGATGGCCGCGATGGTCAGAAAAAGCACCAGGGGGAAGGCCGCGCCGAGCGTAACCGTCGGATCATCAGTCGCCACACCCAAACCGAACAGCGCGCCCAGCCCGAGAACGACGAAGTAGGCGCCGGCCAGGCTGGTGGCGAAGACGGTGACGAGCGGCCCTAACCGCCGGCCAAAGAACCCGCCCAGCCCCGCGCCGGCCAGGGCCAGGATGCTGCCGAAGAGGCCCAGGTCTAGCCCGCCCAGCCGGAACAGCCCCAGGATGGCCAGCATCAGAACCAGCCCCATGACGCCGCCGGCCACGTAGAGAGCGAATTTCACCAGGAAATACAACACTGCCGCCAGGATACCGCCGACGATAATGGCGACGACGATCCGCAGGCCCGCGTCCAGCCCACCGCCCAGCCACATGACCAGGTAGACGCCCAGAGCGAAGCCGATGAAGGCCAGGGCCAAGCGAAACAACTGGTGGCCATAGGCAGCGATGAAGATGCCACATAGCAAAACAATCACGCCCCAGAGGATACTGTCCATGATGAGTACTCCTTGTGATGTAGTGATGACAACTCGGGTTCTATTGCGCGCTCGTTCCTCAATCAATATCCGGCCCCAGACCTGTTCGCGCCTCATCCCTGACGCGGATGGCGGCGCGGACGGTGGCGACAGTGGCCTGGAAGACGGCCGTGGCCGACAGCTCCGGTGCGCGCGGCCGGGGCAGGTCGATGGCGAAGCGCTCGGTAATCGTCGCCGGGCGGCCATTCATCACCAGCACCTCGTCGGCCAGCAGCACCGCCTCGCCGATGCTGTGGGTGACCATCAGCACCGTCACCGGCCGAGCCTGCCAGATGCGCAGTAGCTCCTGGGCCATGCGCTCGCGCGTCAGGGCGTCCAGCGCGCCGAACGGCTCGTCGAGCAGCAACAGGGCGGGGTGATGGACGAGGGCGCGGGCCAGGGCGACGCGCTGGGCCATGCCGCCGGAGAGCTGCGCCGGGTAGCTGCCGGCCTGGTCGGCCAGCCCGACGAGGGCCAGCGCATCGAGCACCTGGGCGGAGGTCTCAAGCGCCGTCGCGTCGTCGCCCGGCTGGGTCACGCCCACCCGCCCCAGCGAGTGGCCCGGGCCGGCGTGCATCTCCAGCGGCAGGCGGACGTTCTCGGCCACGGTGCGCCAGGGCATCAGGTTATCGCGCTGGAAGACGATGCCGATGGGGGCCTCGACGGTGCGCGGATCGTCGCCCAGCAGGCGAACGGCCCCACTGGACGGCGGCAGCAGCCCGGCGATGACGCGCAGCAGCGTCGATTTGCCGACGCCGGACGTGCCCACCAGGGCCACAAACGCGCCCACGGGGATGTCGAGCGACACGCCGGCCAGCACGTGGTCGCGCCGCCGACCGTCGTTGTCGCTGTAGGTCAGCCCCACGTCGCGCAGGGTCAGGAAGTCGGTCGTCATGCCGCGCTAGGGCTGGGCGCTCTCGACGAAGTCGTTGGTGTAGAGCGCGTCGAGGTCGGGCAGCGGCGCTTGCAGCAGGCCCATGGCCAGCAGCAGGTCGTGGGTCTCCTGCCAGGCGGCGGGGTCGCCGCGGCCGAGCTGGTCGGCGCGCCACAGCTCAATGGAAGCGTCGAGCACGCCGCGCCGGCTGTCGTCCAGCCCCTCGACGTAGCCCTTGCTGATCTCGAACGCGGCGTCGGGGTCATCGAGCGTGTCGCGCAGGCCGCGCAGGAAGGCGCGCACGAAGCCCTCCACCAACTCCGGCTCCTCGGCGATGGTCTGCTCGTTGGTCATCAGGCCGTTGGCGACCAGGTTGGCGTAGTCGGCCACGTTGATGACGTTGATGGCCTCGCCGCGCTGGGCCAACTGCACCGGCTCATTGTTGATGTAGACGACGACCGCCTCCGACTGGTCGGTCAGCAGCGATTCGACCTGGTTGAAGCCGATCTCGTTGGCGTCGATGTCGTCGAGGGTCATGTTGTTGGCGAAAAGCAGGCCGACGAGGCCGACGTAGCTGGCCCCGAAGAAGCCAGGCACGCCGACGTTGCGGCCGGCCAGGTCGGCCGGCGCGGCGATGCCCGCCGATGCCTTGCTGACGACGGCGATGGGGTACTGCTGCCACCACTGCATGACGAAGACAACCGGCAGCCCCTCGGCGCGGGCCAGGACGGCCTGCTCGCCGCTGGCCAGGGCGAAAGGCAGTTCGCCCGCGCCCACCAGAGCGATGCCGTCGGTCTCGAAGCTGTAGTCGAACTCCAGCGCCAGCCCCTCCTCGGCGAAGTAGCCGCGCTCGACGGCAACGTAGAGCGGCGCGTACTGCGGGTCGGCCACGTAGCCCATCGGCAGGCGGATGGTGCGCAGGGTTTCCGGGGCGGTTGGGCCGGCGCAGGCGGCGAGGAGGAGCAGGGTAAGCAGGCTCAAGAGTGTTTTCGTTTTAACTTTCACATCTTCCTCTCTGTCAGACGATAACACAAGCATAGGTTATTGCACAGTGGCCCAAAAACACCTGAGGCCTGGGCATAATTGTGGTATCGTTAGCCCCACACTCAACCCACACGGAGTAAGAAGATGACCGACAACGAAGCCGCCGCGCCGCGGCTGACTCGAGCCGATGACCTCTACCTGTTTCAATTGCCCTCCGACCCGCAGATCTCACCCGACGGCGCGCAGGTGGCCTTCTGCGTCCAGCGCGTGGAGCGCGAGACGGAGAAGAAATACGCCAACCTGTGGCTGGCCGACAGCGACGGCGGCCGCCTACGCCAGTTCACCCACGGCAAATGGGCCGACAGCCAGCCGCGCTGGTCGCCCGACGGCCGGACGCTGGCCTTCCTGTCCAACCGCGGCAACGACGAGCAGGCCCAACTCTACCTGCTGCCGACCGACGGCGGCGAGGCCCGGCCACTGACCGACCTGAAGGGCAACTTCGCCAACTACGAATGGTCGCCCGACGGCGCGAAGCTCGTCTGCCAGTTTCGCCGGAAGGACGCTGACGCCCTGGAGCGCGAGAAGGACGAGGCCAAGAAGAAGCTCGGCGTCTCCTTCCGCCACATCACCCGCGCCGACTACAAGTTCGACGGCGCGGGCTATCTGCCCCAAGAGCACTGGCACGTCTGGGTCATCGACGCGACGACGGGCGCGGCCACGCAACTCACCGAGGGCGACCACGACGAGACGGAGCCGCGCTGGTCGCCCGACGGGCAGAGCATCCTCTTCGCCGCCAATCGCAGCGACCGGCCGGATATGGACCTGGACGCGACGGAGCTATACCTGATCCCGGCCGAAGGCGGCGAGGCGAAGCAACTGGAGACGCGCCCCGGCCGCAAGTTCGCCGCTGTCTTCTCGCCCGATGGGCAGCACGTGGCCTATCTGGGGCGCGACAAGCCCGGCCGCTGGTATCAGAACGCGCGGCTCTACGTGGCCCCGCTGGCCGGCGGCGGCGCGCGCGAGGTGGGCGGCGATCTGGACCTGCACCTGTCCGGGGCGACGAACGGCGACGTGTTCAACGACTCCACGCCGTCGCTGCCGATCTGGTCGGCCGACAGCCGGCGCGTGGCCTGCGTGGCGACGACGCGCGGCAACGAGTGGCTACTCTCGCTGAATGTCTTCGAGCCGAACGACGCGCCGCAATGGCTGATCGCCGAAGCGGGCGTGCTGGGCGGCTACACCTTCGACCGGGCGCGGCAGCGCGTGGCCTACCTGTGGTCAACGCTCGACGACCCGGCGCAACTGGTCGTCCGCGGCCTGGGCCACGACGACGCGACCGGGCCGCGAACGCTGACGGCGCTCAACCCGTGGCTGCCGGAGATCGAGACGGGCGCGATCGAAGAGGTGTGGTTCAAGGCGTATGACGGCCACGACCTGCACGGCTGGATTCTCAAGCCGCCTGGTTTCGATCCGTCGCAGCGCTACCCGTCGATCCTGCAAATCCACGGCGGGCCGCAGACGCAGTACGGCAACATCTACATGCATGAGTTCCACTACCTGGCCGCCGCCGGCTACGTCGTCTATTGGAGCAACCCGCGCGGCAGCCAGGGCTATGGCGAGGCCGTCACCGGGGCCATCTACGGCCAGTGGGGCACGGTCGATTACGACGACGTCATGGCCTGGGCCGACACTGTAGAGAAGCGGCCCTACATCGACCCGGAGCGCATGGGCGTCACCGGCGGCAGCTACGGCGGCTACATGACCACGCTGATCATCGGCCGCACCCAGCGCTTCAAGGCCGCCGTGGCCCAGCGCGTCGTCAGCAACTTCCTCAGCTTCTACGGTTCCAGCGACCTGAACGCCGGGTTGGAGCATCTGGCCGGCACGGCCGCGCCGTGGGACGACGTTCTGACCAACTGGGCGCAGTCGCCCATCAGCGCCATCGGCAACGCCCGCACGCCAACGCTGGTCATCCACAGCGAGAACGACCACCGTTGCGACCCGGAGCAGGGCGAGCAGGTGTTCGTCGCCCTGCGCCGGCTGGGCGTTGACACCGAGTTGCTGCTGCTGCCGGGCGAGTCGCACGGCGTCAGTCGCGGCGGCCGGACCGACCGGCGCATCGCCCGGCTGGAATATATGTTGGGCTGGTTTGAGCGCTATCTGAAGTGAGGGGAAAAGTCATGAACCGGAAGTTCCGTCACCTGCTCCTGTTGCTAGCCCTGCTGGGGGCGCTGCCGGCCGTGGCCACGACCGTGGCCACTGTCCACGGCCAGACCGAGCCGCCCATCTCCACCTTCCTGCCGCTGATCGACGTCGGCGACGATTGGCAGGCGTCGGAGTACGCCACCGACATCGCCTTCGGCGACGTGGACGGCGACGGCCGCGACGAGGTGGCCATTGTCCGCAATGCCGTCATCGGGCCGCGCGTGCTGCTGCTCGATGACGCCGAAGCCGATTTCGCGCCGCTGATGACGTTCGGCGATGCCTGGGGCGCGGGTTCCTACGCCACCAGCGTCGCCCTGGGCGACGTGGACGGCGACGGCCGGGACGAGATCGGCCTGACGCGGGCGACGTCGATCAACGAGCGGGCCATCCTCTACGACGACGCCGCGGCCGACTTCGCCGTGCTGGAGACGTGGGGCGCGGACTGGGACACGACCGTCCACGGCGTGGCCATCGCCTTTGGCGACACCGACGGCGACGGCGAGGCCGAGGTCGTCCTGGCCCACAACGGCGGCAGCGGCCCGCGCGTCTTCGCCTACGACAGCGCCGCGGCCGGCTTCGCCTTCCTGTGGGACGCGGCCGACGACTGGGGCAACCTGGCCGTGGCCACCAGCGTCGCCCTGGGCGACGCCGACGGCGACGGCCGGGCCGAGGTCGGCGTCACCCGCCGCCACGACAGCAACGCCCGCGTCTTTCTCTTTGCCGGCGACGACGGCGAGCAGCTTTGGGCGACGGGCAACAGCTGGGGAGCCGGGGCGTGGGCAACCGACATCGCCTTTGGCAACGTCGATGCCGACGCCGCCGATGAGATCGGCGTGGCCCGGCGCAACTCGGTCAACGAGCGCGGCTTTGTCTTCGACGATGCCGCCGCCGGCTTCGCCGTCCTGGCCCGCTTCGGCGAGTCGTGGAATACCAGCGCCTACGGCACGAGCATCGCCTTCGGCGACGTGGACAACGACGGCCGCGACGAGGTAGGCCTGGCCCGCCAGACGACCATCAACCCGCGCTTCTACATCCACGACGACGCCCTGGCCGAGGGGCCGTTCGCCGAAATCTGGGCCGGCGGCTCGCGCTGGCCGGGCGAGGACTTCGCCACGGCCATCGCCTTCGGGCAGGTAAATGCCACGCCGGCGCTGGAGCTGGGCGTCGGCCGGCGCACAGCCGACGGGCCGCGCGCCTGGGTCTACGCGCCCGGCTGGTCGACGCGGCTGCCGTTCATCACCGGTGGACCGGAGGAAGAACCGGGGCCGTAGGCGAACTCAGCCGCCCAGCCCCTGGTCTTGCAGCCAGTGGAGGACGACGGCGGCCGTGTCGGCCGGCGCTTCGGCGGTCAGCATATGGCCGACGCCGTCCATCTCGACGAACGTCGCCGCGGGCTGGAGGTTCTGCCACAGCGCCCACGCCTCCGGGTAGAGCGTGTCCGACTGTGTGCCGCGCACGGCCAGCGTCGGCAGCCGCAGACCGGGTAGCTCGTCCCAGACGTTGGCCGGCGGCCGGGCGTAGAAGCGCGCTTCCCACTCGCGCGGGTAGCGCAGCACCACCTCGCCCGTGGCCGGGTCGTCGCCCAGACCGTCGTTGACGTAGTCCCACAGGGCTTCGTCCGACCAGCCGGCGAAGACTGCCTTGTCGCGGAAGCGGGCGAAGGCGTCGGCGCGGCTGGGCCAGCGGTCGCGGCGGCGCAGCGCGGCCAGGACGAACGGCCGTTCGGCGGCCATCTGCGGGTGCGCCTGCACGGCCGCCAGGACGTGCGGCGGCAGAAAAACCGGCTCGATGAGGGCCAGCGCCCGGAAGCGCTCCGGCTGCCGGCGGGCGGCGATCATCGTCGCCACCGCGCCCAGCGAGTGGCCCACGCCGATGACCTGTTCCAGCCCCTGCTGGTCGAGAAAGCGCAGCAGGTCGTCGGCGATGGCGTCCCAGGTGAAGTCGATGGCGGCCTCCGGCGGGCCGGCGGCGTCGCTGCCGGGCGACACGGGCCACAGCGGCCGGTGGTGGGCGGCCAGGACGTGGTAGTGTCCGGCCAGGTGACCCAGGAATTGCCGGAAGGAGCCGGGCGTGTAGGCATTGGGGTGGGAGAAGTGCAGCACGGGGCCGCGTCCGCCGAAGTCGTCGTAAGGGATCATAGCAGTATCGGTATGGGTCTGTTGTCCGGCGCTCAACCGTTGGCGTGCGGCGTGTAATGCCGCCGCAGCCAGACGCTCAGGCCGTCGAGGCCGGGAAAGAGCACGCGCTCGGTGATGTTGGCCTGGTCGAGCTTGTCGCGAATCTCCCACTTGAGCGCCGCGGGGATGATGTAGCGAATGTGGAACTCCGGCCGCGCCGCCAGCCACTCATCCACGCGCGTCGTGGCGCTGGACATGACCGACAGCAGCGCGTACTGGTTCACCACACGGTCATCGATCGACGGCGGTTCCAGAAAGAGCAGGCCCGGCTCGTCCTGGGCCGTGGCCAGGCCGTCGATGCCCGGGGCGACGCGGTCGAGCATCTCCACGGTGAACAGGTCGGCGCCCTCCTTCCGCAGTTCGTTCTGCAAACGCTCCGGCAGCGCGGCGTGAACCTTGACGTAGTCCACCGCCCAGATGACGCCGTCGCGGTCGAAGGCTTCCGTGTTGGCCGTGGCGAAGTGCATAGCCACGTAGGGCGAGAACGTCCAGTCCATCAGCCGCGTCGGCAGGCCGTGGTGCTGGGCCAGCGTCAGCCAGTTCCAGTTGGAGTCGTCGGGCACGGCGTCGCGGTGGGCATACTTGCGGAAGTTGCGCAGCAGGTGCTTCTCCAGCCGGTTATAGCCGACGCCCAGGCGCATCAGCGAGGTGGACAGGTCATAGCGCGCGTCGGACAGGCCGCGAAAGGCCAGTTGCGCCCGAAAGCGGTTGATGGTGGGCTGCCAGGCGGGCTGGAACAGCTTGTCGTGCAGGTCGAGCCAACTCTCGACGAGAATGTCGCTCATGCCGTCGCGTCGTTCCAGTCGCCGATCCAGTGGACCCACTCCAGCCCGGCCGCCTGGGCCGCGGCGGCCAGGCGGCGGTCGGCGGTCCAGAAATGCGCGTCTTCGCGCGCGGCGAGGGCGAGGTACTGGGCGTCATAGGCTTTGCTCTGGCCGATGCGTCCGGCCCAATAGAGCGCTTGCTCGTGCAACTCTGCGGTTGGGGCAATGCTCTGGACGCCAGATTCGCGCAGTTCATAGAGTATCGGCAACGCCCTCTGCTCCCGCAATTGACCGCTGGCCACGCCACGGCGAATGGCCGTTACCAACTCATACTCCATGAGCATTGGCGCGATGAGTTGTTCACCCTGCGCGATCCAATGACTGATCGCCGCTGTCGCCAGGTCTGCATAGGGTAGGGGCAACGCCAGGGCAACGACCAGATTGGCGTCGATAACGATTGTCATTCGTTCAGTCCCATCCTCTGCCAGAGTTCCTCTTCGCGCTCAGCACGATCGTTGAGGATGAGTTCGTCCGGGAACGCGCCTGATTCCAGACGAATAGCTTCACGGATTTGGGCGAGTTCGGCGATTGTCGTCAGTGTTTGCCGCTTGCGCGTTTCATCGTCACGCTCAACCAGGTAATGGGCCACAGCCTCACGGATTACTTCGGACATACTGCGCCCCTCGGCCGCGGCCAACTGCTGCAAGCTCTCGTGTTGCGCGCGCTCTAACAAAACTTGGGTGCGATAGAGTTGGGTCATAGGTCACCTCTAAGCTATTATATTACATCTACACATGTGTATTAGCAATCTCACAATCTCATCGCCCAGACTCTTTGATAAGCTGATCAATCTGCTCGGTGATTTCTCGCCTTTCAAATTCCAATTGACTCAACATATCGACTAGCCTATCCATAGATAGTGACTGGGCGTAATTCTTAGTCAACTGTGTGTGCCAAGTTATGTATTGATAATAAGCTGAACGAGCAGCCGGAGAGGATGTCATGCTAACCTTTACGTTTCCCTCTGAATCGGAAACTAAGTCCATGCTACCTAGCGCAACTATGAGTTGCGCTATTTCGTTACGCTTTCTTTCAAGCTCGTGTAAACGAGTTTGACGTTGCCAAACAGCTTCCTGGTATCTTAAGGTTCGATTTGTCACCAAGAAGCTGAAGCCTCCGGCGATTAAGGCGCCAATTAGTGTTCCTATTAATGTGAACACTCCTATGGCCACGTCTGGATTCTCCACTTAGCAACTCCTATTGAGAATAAGCTTTGGCTCAGGGGTTGATAAATTGCTAGAAAGCAGGGTTTTAGGCGCTCGCAGCAGGAGCGGCGTCAGCAGCGTGCTGCCGATGACTACTCGTTCACTGTCGACCACGCTGCGCGCTCATCGTTCAGATAGGTGGTTGTATCAATCCCTGTCACACTTCGCGGTGCAGTCCTGAAGTGACAGCCACCCAATCCTTTGGTTTGCGCCACAGAAAAAGCAGCCAATCCTGAACTGTAACAAGTAAACAATTACCCGGTTCGATTCCAAGCTCCCGTCACACGCGGTCAGACAAGCGAATCTGGTGGCTTCGATTGACCTTAACCGATCTGGGGTATGTATGCAAAGTAGCGCTGGCCACGCCCGCGCCGAGTTGAAGACCCGGGGCTACTCAACGACGGTCCCTGAACAGGCCATCAGAGGTGAACGCGCGTTGTCTGAGCCGGCCTCGGCCGGCGTCGTTGCGTAGCCCGGTTGCCTTTAGGCCCGGGCAGCCTGGTCGAACAGACAGTTTCACCACTTTGCATACACGACCTAACCTTGCTCATTAGTCTGTTGTTCCCGCGTCAGAATCGCCAGCAATTGCCGCGTGACCTCCTTGGTGTCCGGGCCGATGTCGCCGGGCGGGCCGACGCAGGCCGGGCAGCCGGAGCGGCACTGGCAATCGCGCACCAGTTCCAGCGCGGCGGCCAGCAACTCGTCGTGCAGCTCGTAGAGCCGCTGGCTAAAACCCACGCCGGCGGGCACGCGCTCGTAGACGACCAGCGTCGGCGCGCGCGTCACCGGGCTGATCTGCTCGGCCGAGACGCTGATGTCTTCCGGGTCGCACATCAGGAACAGCGGGGCCAGGTTGCGCAGCACGTAGCCCAGACCGCTGAGGGCCGAGCGCGTCTGCTGGCCGGCCTCGGCCCGCCGGTGGCAACTGGGGCAGAGCGTCACCAGGTTGTCGATCTGGTTGGCCTGGCGGTAGTTCTCGTTGCGGCCGGGGACGTAGCCGTATTCGCGGAAGGGGCGAATGTGGTGGACGTGCAACAGGAACTCCTCGGCGCTGGCCCCGCACGTGCGGCAGCGGTGGTTGTCGCGCTCCAGGACGAGTTGCCGCTGCTGGGACCAGTTCGGGCCGTAGTCGTTGGGCCGCAGCAAGATGCCCAGGTCTTGCAGCCGGTCGGTCAGGGCTTCGCTGAACACCAGCCAGTAGCCGGTCGTCTCTAGCGTCATGGCCGGCAGATCGATCTGGCCATAGCCAAGTGTCTCGTGGGTATAGCGGCGGATCTTGCGGTAGCCGGTGGCCTGAGTGACGACCGTGGTCTCGCCGTGGGCGACAAGCAGGCCACCCTCGATGCGCTCAGCGACCGGCTCCAGGCGGCGGATGCTGCTGCCGGCAACGGCGCGGGTGTAGTAGTCAACGTTGACCGGACGCACGCTGGCGATGCGGCCGTCCCAGTCAAGTTGCTCCACCAGGTAGGTCTGCGCCTGGTGCATGTAGATAGCCCCCTCGTAGACGAGCATGGGCGCGCTATCCAGATCCACCTGGCCAATGACGTTCGGTTGCTCCTCGCTGATGTCCTGGATGACCACGGTCTCGTCGCCGCCGGTGCGCAGCGAGACGCCGGTGGCCGGGGCGTCGCCGACGTAGTGGTACTGGTCGCGGCTGGCGTACAGATCGCCGGCGCGGGCCAATTCCTCCAGCACCGGCCCGACGCGCGCGAAGCCGCCAAAGGACTCGTCGGCGGTGAAAGGCAGTTCGTAGGCCGCGCAGAGCAGATGGCGGGTCAGGATGGGCAGGTTGTCGGGGTTGGTCAGGGCATACTCCGGCGAGCGGCCGAAGAGAAAGCGCGGGTGCAGGCAGAGGTACTGGTCCAGCGCGCTGCTGCCGGCGACGAGGATGGCCGCCGAGCGTTCGGCGCGGCGGCCGGCGCGGCCGACCTGCTGCCACGTGCTGGCCACCGTGCCGGGGTAGCCGGTCAGCACGGCGGCATCGAGCTGGCCGATGTCGATACCCAACTCCAGGGCGTTGGTGGCCACGACGCCGCGCACCGTGCCGTGGCGCAGCCCGGCCTCGATCTCGCGCCGCTCCAGGGGCAGGTAGCCGCCGCGGTAGCCGGCGACGAAGGTATCACCGCGGTTCTGATAGGCCAGGTCGTCGCGCAGATAGCCGAGCAGCAGTTCAACCGTCTGCCGGGCGCGGGCGAAGACGATGGTCTGGATATCCTGACTGAGGAAAGTCACGGCGGCGTCCTTGGCCGTCAGCACCGTGCTGGCTCGCAGGCCAAGCTCCTCGTTGATGATGGGCGGGTTGTAGAGGATGAAGTCCTTGGCCCCGCGCGGCGCGCCGTTCTGAGACTCATCGACAAGGGTGAACGGCTGTTCGATTAAACGTTCGGCGTGCTCGGCCGGGTTGGCGATGGTCGCCGAGGCACAAATGAAGCGCGGATCGCTGCCATAGAAGCGGCACAGGCGTTGCAGGCGGCGCAGAACGTTGGCCACGTGGCTGCCGAAGACGCCGCGGTAGATGTGGATTTCGTCGACGACGACGTACTCCAGCGCGCCGAAGAGCGCTCGCCACGATGGATGGAAGGGCAGGATGCCGGCGTGGAGCATGTCGGGGTTGGTGATGAGGACGCCGCCGGCGCTGCGCACGGCCGAGCGCTTGCCGCGCGGCGTGTCGCCGTCGTAGGTGTTGACGGCCACTGGCAGGCGCGCGGCGGCGATCAGGCCGGCCGTCTCCGCCTCCTGGTCATGGGCCAGCGCCTTGGTGGGGAAGAGGTAGAGGGCGCGGGCGTCGGGGCGCTCCAGCAGCCGTTGCAGGACGAGCAGGGTGTAGGCCAACGACTTGCCGCTGGCCGTGGCCGTGCTGACGATGACATTCTCGCCGCGGCGGGCGGCCTCAATGGCTGCGGCCTGGTGGGTGAAGAGGCGGTCAATGCCCCGCCCGTGCAGCGCCGCCGCCAGCCGTGGGTCGAGCCACTCCGGCAGCGGGGCTGTGCGCGCCGGCCGCGGCGGAATGCGCTCCCAGGCGACAACGTTGGCCATGAAGTCGCGATTGAAGCGCAGATGGTCGAGGAGGGCGGGCAGCATCACCTTCTCCTGGCCTGGGCCACTTTTATGGCGGTGTCGCGATTGAGGCACAAAGTTGATTGAACGGCTTCCAAAGCCGTGGGGCTGAAGCGAGCCACGATTTGCTCGACAGTCAGACGGCTCAATTGCAGGCCGACGAGGAACTGCCCCGGATTGACGATGCAGATATCCTGATAGTGGTGCAGGTCCAGTAAATCGCGATCGCTGCTGACAAGATAATCGGCCTGTCCCTCGACGGCACAGGCCAGGAAGACATCATCTTTAGGATCGCGGCACGCGCCCGTGACGGTCATCTGGCCCGGAACGTGCCATGAGTGATGCTCCAGTTCATCGGCAATCCAGGTCAAAGGTGCTTCGGCTCGCGCCCGAATGCGCGGCCGATCAAGGACACGCCGCAACTCGTCCCGCATGACGGCTGTCGCTAGCAAAGTGAACTCTTCTGCCTGCCAGGCGCGAATGATTTGGCTGGTAATCTCTCCCGACGTCAAAGCGAAGCTGACAAGGGTGCTGGTATCAATGACGACGCGAAGCATGACAACCGTTCCTAGCGCTCATCGTAAACTTCATCGCGCGCTGCATCAATGAGCGTTAGGAGTTGCTCTTCGGTCAAGTCAGAATTGATCTTGGCGTTGGCTTCGCCGGCTGCCAGTAGCCGCTCGAAAAACGATTGGCGCATCGCACGATAGGTCTTTAAGCTTTGATACTCATTGGCGTCTACGATCACGACCTGTGGCCGCCCAAACGTTTCCACTACGTAGGCCACCTGCTCTTCCTTCACCGCCTGAATCACGTCCGTCAGGCGTTGCCGCAGTTCTGTTGTGCCGATCTGGCGCTCTTCCATCGCTGGCCTCTTATAAGGTTTATGATGTTTGTAAACATTATACACGTTTTAGTCGCGTTAGGCCAACGGATTCTCCTTCTCCTGTGGCGGGCGATTCGGGAGAATCGCGCCACGCGGGCGATTCGGGAGAATCGCGCCACTCGTCGCCATTTGACGCTCATCGGCGCGGTGCTAGAATGCGGTGAGCGTCCATCGGGCGCTTGGGGCGGCGCGGTTGCAGCCCTTATGTCCCCCAGACTGGCAAAGGGCCTTGAGCCGGCAGCGTTGCCCTGTAAGTCACCGCAGCGAGCAGCTTCACAACAGTATCACCCAGCAGGAGCAACACATGAAACTGGAAAACAAGGTCGCCCTGGTCACGGGCGCCGGCTCCGGCATTGGCCGGGCCGTTGCCGAACGATTCGTCCAGGAAGGCGCGCGCGTCCTGGGCGCCGACATCCGCAGCGATCGGTTGGACGAGGTCAGCGCAGCGCTGAACGCGGCCGGCGCCTTCACGACCTTCACCGGCAGCGTCGGCGACCGGGCCGACAACGCCCGCATGATGGACGCCGTCATGGATACCTACGGCCGGCTGGACATCGTCGTCAACAATGCCGGCATCATGGACGACTTCTACCCCCTGGCCGAGCTGGACGACGCCCTGTGGGATCGGGTCATGGCCATCAACCTGGATGGGCCGATGGTCATCTGCCGGCGGGCGTTGCAGATCATGCTGCCGCAGGGCGGCGGCGCGATCATCAACGTCGCCTCCATCGGCGGCCTGTTCGGTGGCCGGGCGGGCGTGGCCTACACCACGTCGAAGCACGCCATCATAGGCCTGTCGCGCAGCGTCGCCTTCCACTACGCCCAGCAGGGCATCCGCTGCAACGTCATCGCCCCCGGCGGCGTGGCCACCAACATCGAGGTCAAGAACCCCAGCATGTTCGGCTACCAGCGCTTGCAGACGACGCTGGCGATGGTGCCGCGCCAGGGCCAGCCCGGCGAACTGGCCGCGGCGGCGCTCTTCCTGGCCTCCGACGACGCCAGCTTCGTCAACGGCGAAGTGCTGGTCGTCGACGGCGGCTGGACGGCCGGCTAAGGCCGGCCTCCTAACACAAAGCCAACCACTTCTTCACATCTTCTGAACGGCGGGCGGCTACCATCTGGAAAGTAGATTGCTTTTCAGAAGGAGCCGCCTGATGAAACCAGACCGAAGATTGATGAGCCGGCGCGAGTTTCTCATCGCCGCCGGGTGTGGTTGTGCCGCGACGGTACTTGTCGGCAGCGGCTGTGCGCGCAATAGCGCCGCCGCTGCCGCCGACACCGTCATCTGCCCCTACGGCTACGTCTATGACACCTGGCCGGGGCAGTGCCCGCGCTACGTCGATAGCAACGGCAGCGGTTACTGCGATTACTCCGAACCCATCACCGCCACGACGGGGACGACGCAGGCCGCGACCGAGTCCGCTCTCTCCACGGCCGCCGGCACGACAACCACCTATAGCCCCACCACCTCGACCGCCCTGTGCGACCGGCACTGTAGCTATCCCGGCCGGTGCGCCCGCTTTGTCGATAGCGACAACTCCGGCTACTGCGACTGGTCGGAAAGCGGCGTAGCGGCTCAGGCAGCCGGCAGCGCGGCCACGGCCACGCCCGCCGCGACCACGGCC